>JBFILF010000266.1:0-7794 GCA_041599835.1 Pirellulaceae bacterium | reverse complement strand
TTGCTGGAGGATCGCAAACGGCGGATTTTGGAAAAGTACGAAACGGACACGGTTCAGGAAACAGCCCGGGACGAGTTTCGAGATCATGCCGCCGCTGCCATGCCGCCGCCGCGGCTGACTAGGCGGTTTCGCGAGGCGGTGATTCACGAACAGCTTTACGACCTGGAGCGGCTGTGGTACGCCGTCGGCGATGATACCAGCCCGTTCGCCCGGGACCTGGTTCGCGTGATGGAAGACCTGGGCAACAAATACCAGATCGATGAATTGGCGGCCAAGTATTACTTCACCGGAATTGAACCGCTAACCATTGAAGAAGCGCTGGCGATCAAAGAAGAACTGGAGAAGATTGACGAGTTGCTGCAACAGCTCGAGCAGGCGCGCGAGACCGCACAGATTGCTGTGATCGATCTGGACGAGCTATCCGAATTTGTCCCGCGCGAGCATTCGCATTCATTGGAAGAGATTCAACGGATGGTCGAAAACTATGTGCGGGAAATGGCCGAGCGGCAGGGCATCGAACATGACGGCCGCCAGTTTCGCCTCACACCCCAGGCCTTTCGGGTATTTCAAAACCAATTGCTGTCGCGGATTTTTGCCCAACTCGAAGCCTCCCGCTCCGGGCGACATCAAGGCGATATCGTCGGCGAAGGTGCCATCGAGCTGCAACAAACCAAGAACTACGAATTTGGCGATTCGGTAACGCAAATGGATATTCCACAGTCCATGATCAACGCCATGTTGCGTCAAGGCACCGATCTGCCGCTGCGGCTCAAGCCGGATGACATCGTGGTGCATCGCACGCGCAATACTCCCAAATGTGCCACGACCGTCGTGATGGACATGAGTGGTTCGATGCGCTACGACGGTCAATACATCAACGTCAAGCGCATGGCACTTGCCCTGGATGGGCTGATTCGATCGGAGTACCCCGGCGATTTTTTGGGGTTTATCGAGATGTACACGTTTGGCAAGGTTCGCCGGCAAAGCGAAATTGCCACGATGATGCCCAAACCCGTTACGCTCTTCGATCCCATCGTCCGCCTGTCCGTTGACATGGCCCGCGACGATATCAGTGAACATATGGTGCATCAGCACTTCACCAATATTCAACATGCTTTGCGGTTGTCGCGGCAATTGTTGCAAGGACAGAATACGCCCAACAAACAAATTGTCGTGATTACCGACGGTCTGCCCACGGCGCATTTCGACGATTCGGTGTTGTACCTGTTGTATCCGCCTCACGCCGCCACCGAGCAGGCCACGCTGCGCGAAGCCAAAAAGTGCCAGCAGGAAGGCATCACCATCAATATGTTTTTGGTGCCCAGCTGGTCTCAGTCTGAAGAAGATATTCGTTTCGCTTATCGGATCGCCGAATCCACCCAGGGCCGTGTCGTATTCACCACCGGCCGAGATCTCGACCGTTACGTGGTGTGGGATTACCTGGAAAAGAAACGCGAGATTCTGGGCTAGGGGCAGATTTAATCGGACTGCGCCTCTGCAGGCACACGGCTTTCTAGCCAGAGTTTGCGTAGGCGCCAGGCGCCACTGTCTTTTTAACTCGCTGATTTCAACGGTCGCCGCGAACCAAAAAATTTGCCTTGGCGGCAGTCAGAACTCAAAACACAATGGCGTCCAGTTTCTTTTTGGTCCCGCTCAATTTGACTTTGGACCAGAAAAAGGCCCGATCACCCAGCAAATCTTCCACCGGGAAGAAATAGGCTCCCAATTCCGCCCGCGTTTGTTTGGAAATCTCATCGACCACGGTTTGTTTGTTTTTGGAGATGACCAACAACCAGTAACTGCGCTGCCCCTCCAGAGTCGTTTGAAACGAGCCATCCTGATTGGCGCGAACGACCGCACCGCCCATTTGTTGAATCGTTTCGATCGAAGGATTGTCCAGCGGCTCGAAGGAACCGGGACGCAAGGTATTGGCTGGCGGACGCGTCGACGGTTTGCGATCGATCGGCAGCCACATGACGACGGCCCCCAAGTCCGCGGCGCGATAGTTGTCCACGTCGTAATAAACGCTGCCCTCGACCCAACATTCGGTGGCGGGCTGATCCCGTTGTGAAACAACTTTCGTGTGATTGCCGACGGCCAGCCCAAACACAAAAAAACTGGTGGCCACAATTCCCAGCAGAGCTCCCTGCAGATACACCACCCACCGCGGAACGTGCACCAGCTCCACCAACTCGCTGTCCAACCAGCGGCTTCGCACTGGCTGACTCGTAATGGCGGCCACGCGCTCGGCATCGTCGGCGGCCAGCGAGTCACCGGCCGCGTTTTTTTCGCGTTCGCTATCGGCCAAATTGGAACTGGCAGCCAATGCCTCGTCAGCGACAGTTTCACCTGGCTGGGCCTGCCGCGTCCCCTGGGAATCCAATTGTTTGGCGATCGCCTGTTCCGGCACAAAAATGTCCGGCACCTGCACCTTTGTTTTGCAGGTTGGGCAGCGGCCTCGATGCCCGGCGTAACGGCGGCTAACCGTCAATTTGGCTTGACATTCAGGGCAAAAGAAACGGATTGGCATGCAGAGTTCCAGTGCTGATCGCTTGATTGCCCGTTATTCTTGAATGACGAGGATTAAAAGTCAAAAGGCTGACAATAAATCCGCCTGGTCGCATTTTTCCGTTGCTGCCCAGCTGATTTTCCTGTGGAACAATTGCCGTCAGTGGCACTCGGTTTGAATCGATACGCAAGGAACCTACAATTAAATCCACCCGTCTCGAATTTCGAAATCGGCAATCTTCATCAAAACGGCCGGAAACTGCTGCGGCAGGCCTTCACACATACTGGGTCTCAAGCGGCACACTCACGAAATCTCACGGGGCTTGCGAGCAGAGGATCGTCACTATGTCTCATCGGATTATTGGCAGCTTGCGTTGGATGGCCGTCGGCGTGGTTGCCTGCTGCGCGGTGTGGCCCGCCATGATGGCGCAGGCTCAATTGGGGCTGAATGAACCCAACACCGTTACCTTGCTCAATGGAACGCAAATCAAGGGTCGGGTTGGTGGCGTTCCTGAAATTGGCGCGACGCTGGCCGACGCCGGAGCCGATGCGTCGAATTACGGCATTGTGTTGATTGATGACGACCTGCGACGCGTGTTCGTTTCGCGATTCAACGTGGCGCAAAAAGTTCCCCTGGAACGGCGCGAAGAGGAATTCGAAATATTTCAAAAAGTCGATCGTGAGGGTAGCGCCAATTCCGAAATCGGTCGGATTCTCCGCATCACGCCATTCAACGCATACGGCCGGCGTGAGATCACCATCGCGACGTACCGGGGTCCGTTGACGATGCTGCAGGGAATCACCAAAGCCAATCCGCGATATTGCCAGGTCGAAGGACTGTCGGAGCATGGCATCAACAGTAAACGCTGGGACATGCGAGTTGCCACCAGTTCTGTCCCGGCCGACGTGTTGGTGTCCATCTTGCATCGCCAACTCGACGATGCCGGCAATGCCAACGAAAGACTGCGGCTGGTCGAATTTTTTGTTCAGGCGGAAATGTACCGGCAAGCTGTCCAGGAATTACAGCAAGTCCGGCGGGATTTCCCGGGTTTGCGCGCGGAGTTGGCGGAGCAATCGGACCTGTTGCGACAACGGATTGCTCGACAAGTATTGGATGAGGCCCGTTTAAGACGCGATTCGGGACAGCCGTTTTTGGCGCGGCAAATGACCGCGCCTCTCGAACAACAACTGGGTATCGCGACCGAAATACTCGTCGAAATTAACGAACTTAAAAAAGAGTTTGATACCGACCAACAACTCGTCGAGCAAACGCTGGCGGAAATCACTCAACTGGCCGAGCGGGTCCTGGATTCCGATGAAGTCGAAGGCAACGTGAAGGCAATCATCGAGAAGTTCCTGGAGAATATTAAAAGCGATTTGCGCATGAGCAATGTCGACCGGCTGTCGACCTTTATGCGATTGGCTTCCGATGCCGAGCAAACAGACCAGCAGAAACTCGCCCTGGCACTCAGCGGCTGGGTGATTGGTGCGGGCTCGGCGCTTCAGAACCTGGGCGTAGCCCAATCTCTGGTCGAAGCGCAAGCGTTGGTCGCTGAGTACTTGCAAACCAAACGGGGCGAGCGTCGCGAGGCAATCCTGCAACAACTTAAACAAATGGAAGGCGGCGCACCGGAATACATCGCGAAACTGGTGGCCCACATCACGCCACCGTTGGCGCCGAGTCCCAATGAGCTGATTCCCGATGTTCCGCTGACGTTCACCGTCGACATTCCCGTGCTGGACGCTTCGAAAAACGGCACGGCCGAGTATTTGATCCAACTGCCGCCCGAATACGATCCCTATCGGCGCTATCCCTGCCTGGTCACGCTCGAAGGGGAAACAAGTAACACGTCGGCCGAAGCGCAAATTCGTTGGTGGTGCGGGGATTACAATCCCAATTTTCAAATGCGGATGGGACAAGCCGCAAGACACGGATTTATCGTGCTGGCTCCCAAATGGCGGTTACCCGGTCAGACCGTCTATCAATACTCGGCCCGCGAACACGCCGTCGTGCTCAAATCGCTGCGTCACGCCATGCGGCGATTCGCCATTGATACCGATCGCGTATTTCTATCCGGCCATTTCTCCGGCGGAGATGCTGCTTGGGATATCGGGCAAGCCCATCCCGAACATTGGGCGGGCGTGATTCCAATTTCGGCCCGGGCCGGCAAGTACATCAATCACTACCAAAACAACGCCCGCTGGCATGTGCCGTTTTATTTCGTCAATGGCAGCCGGGATTTCAACACGCTGGATTCCAACTCCAAGGTGTGGAATGACCATTTCCGGTCCAAGGACTTTGACACAATCGTCGTCCATTACCTGGGGCGTGGAGCGGAGAAATTTTCCGACGAAATTCACAATTTGTTTAGTTGGATGCGTCCGCTGCGCCGGCAATTCGACGTGCGTGAATTCGAATGCTCGACGATGCGGCCATGGGATAATTGTTTCTGGTGGTTTGAAGTCGATTTAGCCGGTAACCCGCGCATGGTGTATCCGGAGGAAGATTGGCAAAACGCGGATCGCTCCGATTGGATCGTTGAGGGCAAAGTCAGAGACACGCGACCCAACGCATTCGTGCTGCGCGGCGCCCAGAATGATGCCACGCTTTGGCTGTTGCCGGAAATCGTCGATTTCAGTCGCGACGTGGAGATCTCCGGGCAATCGGGAAAATTTCGCGGATCGGTGCAACCCAGCCGCAGCGTGTTATTGGAAGACGTGCGGCAACGGGCGGATCGCCAACATCCGTACTGGGCCAGGATTACTCGCCAAAACAAAAACTGGGTGGTGAGCGATCAGCAGGAATGATTGCGCACCAAGTCGCCCGTCGGCACCAGTCCATCGCACCGGCCAGGGCGCGGGAATGGAGCGCTGGGATCCTGGCAGCATTCGCGATTAAATCTATTTGTCCGATTTAGGTTTGTCGGTTTTTGATTTTTCCGCTTTGCTTGGCCCGGTGACCTTCTGGTTGCCGACCGGTAGCACGATGAGCGAACTGTCTTGATCCTGTTGAACCGATTCGGGCTTCTCGGTCGACTCGTTTTCGGTTCCCACGGGAACAGCGGTTTGTTCCTGTTTTTCCAAAATGCAGCCGGTGATCAGCCAGCCTTCATCGAGGGTTTGTACCAACGTGCCGGCCGGTCCGAAATATTTGGCCACGTGGCCCTCAAAATCGGCTGGCATTTTTGAGCCGTCGATCTGTTGGGTCCGCACAAAATCTTCCGGGGCATCATCCGCCGTAAAGGCCCGGTTCAACATCTGGGCCAAAATCGTTTTGGACTGAGGCATTTTGCCTTGGCGCATCATCTCGTAATTCGCCCGAATCGATTGATCGATCCGGCCGAAATGCCTCAGGCTGGGCGCGGATGATTTCACCAGTTCGTCCAGCGCTTGGTTGACCCGCGAGTAATCCCCGGATTCTGCCAGCGCCTTGCCCGGATTGTGGGCCATCCGATCCACGACTTTTTTGACGTATTCGATGTCGTTGCCCAACAAAAAAAATCCATTTGTCACGACGAACACGCGTTTTTCAAATAGCGGTTTGGGTTCGACGATTTCTTCATCCTCGTCCATGTCTTCGCCGCCATTTTCGTCGAGCGGGTCGTCACCGATGTCCAACTCATCCAGTTCATTCAAAAATTCCAGATCGGGGTCTTCGTCGACGATCGTGGTGTCGACGACGAGGATTTCAGATTCGCCGTGTTCGATGATTTGAAAGTTTTTTTCTCCCGCCTGCACAATCCGGCGAACGTCGTCGGTGATCTGCTCTTCGTTGTCGAGGATGCGAATCCCGATCAAAATCCTTTCGCTGGTTTCATCAACGGGCAATTCAGTTGCCGTGGCCACCGTCACACGGTTTTCAAGCATTTTCGTCAAGGCCCGCACGTCAACTCGCGGACCGCTCAAGTCGTCACGGATGCCGTTGAGGGTCCGTTCCCAGGAACCGGAGGTGCCCGCCGTTGCGTCGATGATGTAGCCGACTTTCTCCAGCGCCTTTCCGAGATTCCAGGACAACGAAACGTAACTGGCCGCATCTTGAGGCACCCAACGTGGCGGCGACAAATCCCATTTATCGGGGTTGGAAAAATCCAACATGGCGGCTGCCCGCTGGTACCGTTCGGGTCCCTCCCCGTCGGGCGGGGCGTGAATGAACGTGCGATGAACCAATTCATGTTCGCCGGTGGCCAGGGCGACCACGCCGCCGAGCCCTTTGATGGCCGAAAACCCCTGTTCTTGAAATTTGTCGGCATAATTGTCCCGCAATTCGGCCCGGCCATTATTGGCGTCCGAAATCGCCTGTGCCAGTTGAACGTATCCAAACGGCTCCACGAACCAGCGAATGTGCGTGGTAAAATCGTTGTCGGAAAACTGGCACTGTTCATTGATTTTGACGAAGGCCGGGCTCTCAGCCAGTACCGGTGTTCCGTTGTCCGGATCGATGATCCGTCGAATCATTTGGCGAAAAACGGCTTCGTTGTCGCAGGCCAACAGCCACCTGCCGGCAATTGCATGATAAGCGTATTGTTTTTCGCGCAAGCCGGGAGGTTTTTCGAAAGACCATTTTGTCGCCGACACGTCGCCAATCTTCAGTTCCTCTTGCGTCGCGTTGCGGCCCTCAAGTTTTTCAGCGACTTTTTTCAGCAACTCTTCGGTCTGCGGAATTGAATCGCTGACATCGACCAGCAGAACTATCGCGTGTTCCACGGGAGCATTTTGAGCGTTGGCACTTGCGGCACCCGCCGCGGGCATTTTCAACACGCCGGCCACCGAAATTTCGCCGGACTTGACCGACTCAATGTCCGCGACCTTCATGCCAAATTTGATGTTCTTGTTGTTCAACCAATTGCGGAATTGGGCGGTCAAGTCATCCATGAACGGCTTGACGTCTTCATCCTCCATCATTTTCCCAAACTGCGTTTTTTCGATGGCCGCCTTGAGCACTTCGCTATCAGGAATCGAAATCCAGGCTTTGGTATTGGCCGGCAACAGCATTTCGCTGGGCGGCATCTCCTGGGCGTGAACGCGGTCGGCCGACAACCAGCAAGACGTCAGCATCAGCGCCACCAGCGGCAGGGCAAAGCAGTTATGGATGGATGCAACAGATTTAGACACGACAACCTCCCCTGTACGAGTTGCTCCCAGCGGCAAATTTCAACTCATTCGTGGTGCAAGCAGATTTATTCTATTGACATCGTCATTCAGCCTGCCGCGATGCCAACGCATTTTGGATAACGGACAAATCCTCTGATAATCGTACAAATTGCCTAGCTCCAATGTTAGCGAATT
>JBFILF010000265.1:0-7808 GCA_041599835.1 Pirellulaceae bacterium | reverse complement strand
GGCCCCGCGTTTTGTTGCGCCGAGTTTTTGCAAGCCGATCCGAAAAGTGGCTTGTTCCACGTCGGCCAGGTTTCCTTAAACCAGTTTCACCTCGGTTTGATTTTGATCGTTTTGGATTTTTTTTGCTCGGTCTTTGGAATCGTGATGTTAATTACGCCATTGTCTGATACCGCATCGATTTCAGAAGCATCACAGCCGGCAGGCAGCATCAGCGAGCGGAAAAACGAGCCGAACGTTCGTTCCACGCGGTGGAATTTTTTGTCTCGAGTTTCCGTTTCCTCTTCACGCTGGCCTTGCACCGTGAGTTGATTGTCGGTGACGCTGATTTCGACGTCCTCTGGTTTGACTCCCGGCAAATCCAGATGAACGAAAAAGGCTTCATCGTTTTCTGACACGTCCATCCGCGGACGCCACGTCATCTCATTCAGGCTTGTTTCGAATTCATCTTCATCAAAAAAGTTCTTGAGCAAGTTGTCAAACTGCTCATGCAACTGAATGAAGGGTGACAACTGCTGAGGTTTCCGTTGCATCAGAGTGGCCATTTCGTCTACTCCGTATTTGAAGGTGACTGGATGTTGACAGACCCAACTGTCGGCTAAGGTGTTTTTCAGGCTTTTTCGCAAAAGTCATGCCAATGCGCTAGCTGGCGGCAGGGTAAATCCAATGGCGGCTAATTCCGGGCGCCAGTGCCGCAACCCGGTTTCTTGAGCAAAATTTTGGGCCGATCATCCTGGCGGCGCGCAACCGGTAAACAACCCTGTGCTTTTACGTGCGCCGAACGGTGTGGATGGGGTTCCGTGGAGATAAAACCGGGTAACCGCCCCTCAACCATCGCCCGGATTTTTGGTTATAACAACGAACTTGAAGCGTCCGGGCGGTTTTGTTGAAACGAGCCCATTCAGCCATCCGGTCCATTTCCGCACAGCTGGCTCAATCTGTTATCTAGGTCGAATCGGAGCGTCTCGATGAAGTGGTTTGCGATTTTTTGTGCGTTGTGTGTCGCCCTGTGTTGGGGAATGTACGGACCGACACTTTCCAATGCCCGGTCGATCGATAGAGAGTGGGGTCCGTTTAAACCCTACGTGTTTATCGGCGTTGCCTATCTGGTGATTGCGATCATCGGCGGCATCTTGATGATGCGCTTGGTGTACAACGACAACCTGGATTACACGGGCCGATATGTGCCGGCGATGAAGTGGGGTTTCTTCGCGGGTTGCCTGGGCGCCCTGGGAGCGTTGGGATTGACATTTGCCCTCACGCGAGCTGGAGGAAAACCAGCTTATGTGATGCCAATCGTGTTTGGCGGAGCGGTGACGGTCAATGCGATCGCGGCTTACCTCACCCTTTCGCACGGCGAAAAGACCAATCCATTGATGTGGATCGGCATGCTTCTGGTGGCTATCGGAATTTGCCTGACGGCGGGTTTTACACCGCACGGCCATTCGCCAGCCAAACCGGTCGACGCACCACAGAAAGTAACCAAAATGCCGCACCCGCCGTCGGACCAACCAGGCGACCAATCGCCGGGCTGACCCAGCCACCTGAAAGTGCCGGCAATCGCGTTTTTTGTCAAACCTACGGAGGGGTCACATGATTCGGTGGACACGCTTACGAGATCGTTGGATAATGATCGCGCATGCCTGAACGATTTGGCAACGGGGTCCGTGCAGCACTGAACGGGCGATGCGACCATCGCCAATCCAGTATCAACAGCCTTCCTAATTTAGGAGATGGTGCCGTGCGCTGCGATCGAACGATTTGTCTGTGGTGCGCTGCGTTTCTGGCGGTGGCGATGATGGGTCGCGCCTGGTCGCAAGACGAAATCTACTCCGGACCCCAGCCAGGAGAGGAACTAAAACCGTTTGATGTGATACAGGTCAACAGCCCGGATGACGTGGAGGAAATTCAAATTGGCGCAAGCGCGGAACCCACGCTGATTTGTTTCATGCACAAAATCACTGAACCGGCATTAGGATTGTTTATCAACGTCGAATTCTATGTCAGCGGGCTGGAGGGCATCCAGCAGCACTATGTGGTGCTGACCGATGACCAGGCCAAAACGGAACAACAGCTGAAACGATGGGCAGAACGATCGTTCTTGCGCAAGGCACCGATGAGCCTCTCGCCGGACGGGCCCGAAGGGCCGGGAGATTACGGTCTGAACCGGAACGTGACGGTGACGGTGTTGATCGCCAAGGACAACAAGGTTGTCCACAATTTTGCTTGGCCGGATCCCAGTAGCAGCGATGCGCCGCAGATTCTCCACGCGATCGCCAGCATGCTTGGCCAGCCCGAACCGGACTTTGATGCGCTGCGGCAGGAAATGCGGCGCCAGGAAATGCGGCGCCAGCGCGACATGCGGCGAATGATGCAGCGCCGTGCGCACCCGGTGTTCAAACTGGCGCCCCAGGAAGAGTTGGGCAAGATCATGTGGCGGATGATCTTTACCGAAGCCGATCGCCAGGCAAATGCAAAGCAACGGGCGCAAGAACTTGTTGAATGGGCTGGCGACCATAGCGAAAAACAGACTGCCCTCCGCCAGTATTGCCAGGCCATCCTGGATGCCGATATTGAAATCAATCAATATTCCAGACAGGCGCTTCAGGAATTGGCCAAAGATGACTGACGCTTGGACTGCTCGATCGTGACTCGCATTTGTCGTACCCCGCGCCCCACGTCATTCAATGAAATCGTCAATAGAAGTTTGCCGCCAGTATGCGGTCCGCCCAGTCACCGCCATTAGGCACGTTGCCGTAGCCGCCTTGATCTGGATGTTGGGGTGGGGCGGATCATGGGCTGCGGCGAGTGACGGCCTGTCGATACCCGAATTCAAAAATGACGTCGTTCCCGTATTGACCAAGTCAGGCTGTAATTCGGCGGCTTGTCATGGTGCGGCGATCGGGCGTGGCGGTCTCAGATTGTCGTTGTTGGGTTACGACCCCGAGCATGACTATCAACAACTGGTCAACCAATTCAAAGGCCGCCGCGTCAATGTAGCCGATCCGGAAAAGAGCTTGATGTTGCTCAAGCCCAGTCGCCAGATTCGACACGGGGGTGGGCGGCGGTTGGCGATCGACCAGCCCGGTTACGAAATTGTGCGGCAGTGGATCGCCGCCGGCGCTGACATGGCCGCGCGGCGAAACGTGGTCGATCTCATCGTGGCACCTGCCGAAATTACCCTGGAGTCCGTTGACGAGCAATTCCAGATTTCCATCGCGGCCAAGTACGATGACGGCTCGACTCGCGACGTCACCCGCTGGACAGTCTTTGAACCCAGCGACCGGGCCGCGGTTCGGTGCGACTCCGGCGGCAAAGTCACCGTGCTGCGGCGTGGACAAAGTTCACTGATGGTACGATTTTTGGGGTTTGTCGACTGCGTTACGGTCACCGTCCCGCTGACCGATCAACCACCGGCAACCGCGTCCCGCCCGGCGTCCAATTACATCGACGAACATATCAATCGAGTGCTGGATCGATTGCGGCTGGACCATTCTCCGAAATCCAATGACGCGACGTTTGTGCGCCGCATTTATCTGGATCTGATCGGAACATTGCCCACGCCTGCGGAGACTAAAAAATTCCTCCATGATTCATCGCCGGACAAACGCGATGAATTGGTGGAACGACTCATGCAACGTTCGGAATTTGTCGACCATTGGTCGTACAAATGGAGTGACTTGTTGCGGATCGAATCGCGTCGTCTGGGAGAAACCGGCGCGAGCGCCTTTCACCAGTGGTTGCGGCAACAAATCGCCGACAACCGGCCCTTGGACGAGTTCGCCAATGAGCTGTTGTCGGCCCGCGGCGACGCGCATGCTACCGGTGCTGCCAATTTTCACCGCGTACCGATGGACGCCCGGCAACAAGCTGAATATGTCAGCCAGGTGTTTCTGGGTATTCGATTGCAGTGTGCCAACTGTCACAACCATCCGCTCGATCGCTGGTCTCAGGACGACTATCACGGGTTGGCTGCCGTGTTTGCCCGCATCGACCGGGGGCAAGTCGTCAAGATTGACGAACGTGGCGAAGTAATTCATCCGACAACGGGGAAAGCGGCAAAGCCACGGATACCCGGCGAAATCTTTCTCGACCAGTCCGATAATCCCCGGCAAAAACTCGCCGAATGGATGACGGATGAAACCAATCCCTTTTTTGCACGCAACCTCGTGAATCGAGTTTGGCGCGAAATGATGGGCCGCGGTCTCGTCGAACCGGTCGATGATCACCGGCCCACCAATCCACCCACTCACCCGGCGTTGTTAGCGGCGTTACACAAAGATTTCATCGAGAATCAATTCAACCTGCGACAATTGATACAAACCATCGTCCAATCGGAAGCCTATCAACGGAGCGGCCTGGCGAGTGGCAACAACCATAACGACCAAACGTTTTACGCTCGATCCATTTCCCGTCGGCTCTCACCGCCGGTGATGGTGGATGCCGTGTCCGCGGTCACCGGTATTGCCGAACAATTCGCCGGGCTGGATGCAACTCGCGCCATCTCGCTTGGCGATTCTCAAATCCGATCGTTGCCCTTGGATTTGCTGGGGCGCTGCCGACGCGATTCCAGTTGCACGCCAAATCAAGGCACATCGGGTGACGGGTTACCGCTAACGTTGCACATCATCAACGGATCATGGATTAACGACAAACTGGACGACCCAAATGGTCGATTGCGCCAATTGCTAAATGGCAACGACGACCAGACAGTCATCGAGCAGTTTTACTGGCTGGCATATTGTCGGCCGCCGTCGCCAGCTGAACGTGATTATTGGGTTCAGCAATTGGCGAGCGATGGAGATACGACGAAACGGGCGACATTGTTCGCCGACTTCGTTTGGGCCATATTGAACTCGACCGAATTTCGCGCCATTCACTAGCCGGTTGCGCGATGCGAGCGAAAGGAAAGAGTGTCATGAAGCGATGTGACGGCGTCCATCGGCGCGAGTTTCTGCGGGTGGGAGGAATTCCATTACTTGGATTGTCGCTCGGCAGCGTCTTGAGTGGCCCGACCTGGGCCGGCAACTTGGCCAACCGCCGCCGGGTCACTGCCAAGAACTGCATTTTGATTTGGCTCGATGGTGGTCCCTCGCACATGGACACGTTTGACCTGAAACCGGATGCGCCATCGGAGGTTCGTGGCGAATTGCGTCCGATTGCCACCAACGTGGACGGGATGCAAATCAGTCAACATTTTGAACAGCTGGCCAAAACCGCCGACAAAATCTGCGTGATTCGTTCGTTGACGTCCGAACTGGGCGTGCACGGCCTGGGCAGCCAATACGTGTTGACCGGTCACAAGCCTTCGCCCGTGCTGCAGTATCCCAGTTTTGGATCGGTCGCCGCCCGTTGTAGCGACCAGCCGTCATTGTTGCCTCCATACATCACGGTAGGCGAGCAGCAATTGCAGGCCGGTTCGAGCCTGGGAAGTGGCTACCTGCCCGACACGTACAGCCCGTTTGCCATCGAAGCCGATCCGAGCCGTCCCGAGTTCCGTGTCCGGGATTTGGACATGCGCCGGGGGATGACGCTGGAATCACTGCAGCGGCGACGTGAATTTTTAAACGCCCTGGATCAACTGAGCGATCAAGTGGAAAAATCGGCCATCCAGGACGGTGTCGATGCTGCGGCGAATCAGGATGCATTTGGGCGAGCCTACCGATTAATTCTATCGGAGCAAGCAAAACAAGCGTTTGACTTGACTGCAGAACCGGGCGCGCTGCGAGACCGCTACGGCAAAATCTACAATCGCCGCTCTCGGGTCGGTCAAAGTTGTCTGTTGGCGCGGCGGCTGATCGAAGCCGGCTGTCGGTTCGTAACCGTCACCGATAGTGGCTGGGATATGCACGGTGGAATTTACCAGGCGCTCCAGCGCAAATTGCCGGCGCTAGACCAAGCGATCTCGGCCCTGATCGGCGACTTGGATCAGCGCGGATTGCTAAGCGAAACACTGGTGCTGGTGCTGGGCGAATTTGGTCGCACGCCGCGCTTGAACGCAGCGGCCGGCCGCGACCACTGGCCCCGGGCCTTCAGCGCGATGATGGCGGGCGGGCCGGTAAAGACTGGCCAGGTGATCGGCACTACCGATCCGCGCGGATATCAACCTGTCGATCGTCCGGTATCGCCAACAGACCTCGCCCGGACCGTTTACGAAATGCTGGGCATCGATCCAGACCGTAAATTCCTGACCGATGGCGGCCGGCCGGTGATGGTTTCCCCCGGTGGCCAGACGATTGACGAATGCTTGGCGTAACTGGCATGGCGTTGCTTTCACAATTCCAACCGCAACAGTGGACGGTCAAATTAAATTGGACGGTCAAATTGGTAGGCGCCTTGGCGGCGCTTTTGGCGGCCGCGCTTTGGGCGGCCGCCGCGCAGATCGAAGGCGAGCCGCCAAAAATTGACGAGCCGAGCATGGCCCGACAGGCGCCGCGCACGGCCCGTCAGGCGGCGCGAACGGCATTACAATTTGACTCGCGTCGCGGCATCTTGCTGGCGGGTTCGCAAACGGGCGTCGAAGGGCTGACCAGGGATCAGATTGTCGACTTTGTGATCCCAACCGAATTGGAACAGGTGTTGTCCATTCAATTCTCGCCCGACCAGACCAAGCTGGCCATCGCCGGTGGTCGACCCGCAATCAAGGGAACGGTTGAAATCTGGTCTTGGCCCCAACGTGAGCGGCTGGCCAAGCTGGAGGGGCACACCGATACCGTCAACGATGTGCAATGGCTGGCCGGCGGTGACCAGTTGGCGACCGCGTCAGCGGACCACGTATTGAAAATATGGGACGTGGCATCAAGTTCAGCACGGCGCACGCTCCGCGGCCACAGCGGGCCGGTGTTGGCCGTCGCCATCTCGCCCGACCAACGTTGGCTATGTTCTGCCAGCGCCGATCACACGATTCGCGTATGGCGAACGGCGGACTGGACGTTGCGACGGACGCTCAACAACCATCTGGATATCGTTCACGATTTAGAGTTCAAGCAGCAACGTGAGCCCAATGGCCACATGTCGCTTGCTTCGTCCAGCGACGATGGGACCGTGCGCATCTGGTATCCGGAGATTGGCCGCATGGTTCGAATCATTCGCAATGATCATCCGGTTTTGTGCCTGGCGTATCGCCACGACGGTGTATGTTTCGGCTCGACCGACGGATGTGTCCGAATCAACCGACAGGGTGTCGAAACGGAAGTCGTTTATCGGTCCGAAACGCCGGCATGGGTTGTTAGCATGACCGCGGCACCGGCGCAACAGGACCCACATGCTGTTGCCCGTGCGCACGAAACACATCGTGTTTCCATCGTGGCCGGACTGTCGGACGGCCGAATTGAATGGCTCGATGAATAAACCGCGCCGCGTGCGAAACCGGCAAAAACGTGCCGGACCGCACGTAATCCCTCAGCCTCCGGAGAATCATTCGGTTTGTTTGTGACTTTTGGCAACTGGTCAAATTAAGGATTACGCGCGAGTTGGGCATGAAGATTGCAAACGGAATGTGCGCAGAAGCGGCGACGGATTCCGGCGCCGGAAAAGTATTGCCAAGTGGAACAATAGATTTACGGTGCTGGGCTTGGTTCGACAATGAATATATTTGCATCGGGACCGGTATTGGTTCCCTGGGATTTTTCCAACAGTTGTTTTGAGGCCTTGGCCCAGGCAATCGAAACGACGCCTTCGGATGTGCCTATTCACGTTTTGTACGTTTCGGAGAGCCCCACCGATTTTTTGACTGACGTGGTCTTGGATTCGGTCAAAGAAGAGATCATCGCCAAAACGGCGGCCGAAAAATTTAAAAAGGATTTGCCGCG
>JBFILF010000264.1:0-7824 GCA_041599835.1 Pirellulaceae bacterium | reverse complement strand
TACCGTTACTTGCCGAACGATTGTCGAGACGTTTCCAGCCCGGTCTTGGACGCCGGCGCGAACGCGAATCTCGCTGGTTGGCGATTGAGGCCACCACGCCAACTGGCTTTGAAACGCCCCATTAGTGGAAGCGACTGACGAGACCGGGACGGGTATCCAGGCGGCGTCGGTCGACGGCTCCGAGGTCACGGCTTGATAAGCTATGGACAGCGTGGATGGATCCAGATTGGGATCAACGGCTGTCCATTGCCCGACGATTCGACCTGCCGCATCGGAACGCACTTGAAATTGTAGATCTGGTTGTTCGGTGTCCACGACGATTTTGAGTTCTGGACGTTGCGGCTGAACGGGTCGTCGCTGGCCGTCTCGATCAATGGTTTGCAGCGCGAAACAATAATCTCCATCGCGATCACAAACGAATCGGAACTGGCCGTTGGCAGGATTCTGTTTGGCGTATTGCCGCCAAGTTTGTCCCTGATCGGTTGAAACAAACAACACCACTTCAACGATTTTGAAATTGCGACTTCCGGCGGAAAACGGAATATCGAACGACCGTTGTCGCGTGTCGAATCGTGTCGGTGGCCGCTGTGGAAGCTGTGTGGCAACGGGAGGCTCAGGCGACTGGCCTCGGGTGGTGTCGGGAACCAGCCCCGACGTAAGTATGGCAGCGACTAGCCCGGCAAGGAGGGGCGGGTTGCAGAGTTTGCGCAGCGTGTTCATATCGTTCCTCGTAACGCATCAAGTGTTCGTCTTATCGCTGTGTGGTGGTGCCCGTTAGCGATTCATACCGTATCAGTCACGCATCGACCGGCGCGGCCATCGAACTTCACGTCGACCGGTTGGCGCGCGGTCATAGCGAACGAGCCGTCCGCGCCAATTAACATTGGTGCAGGGCCGCACCGATCTGTTGCAATTGCGAGAATTGCAACCAGGCGGAAAACCGGTGTGGCATGCAATGGCTGAACGACGCGAAGGGTCGTACCGCATACGGTGACGATTAAATCAGGAACGTTTTTCCGAAGCGAATCATTGCAAGCAATAAACAAAACTTGACGCCGCAAACACTGCTATGGTGCGACGCCAGGTTTGGCGGTCTTGGCGGCGGAAAAAAAGTGAACCCCGCCGGCCGGGGACACGTACAATGTCCAGTCCCAACGATCCCCCAAAACGCGTCAGTGCACCAACCGCACCGAATTGGCTTAACGCCCGTTATCGACCTGTGAAGCTTGACGAAGTGGGTGCTGTGCGAAGCAGCCTTTAACGAGGTTCACGCCGCGAGTGGCAATGGGTTATAATTAGAGGACGCCATAGGTTGACGAACTGGACCTGATCCCACTCGATAACGGCTGTTGGCTTGTCGGCTCATGGCGGTTGCGGGAAGGCCATGGCGGTAACGGTACTGAAGATTATTCTTGGATTGTTGTTGCTGCTGGCAATCATTGTCGTGGGCAACTGGGTAATTAGCACGCGGGCAGCGGCCAGGCGAAATGATCTGGCGCCCGTTGACGACTTGACCGAGTTTCGTCAGATGCGAGACGCGGGCAAAATCGACGAAGAAGAGTTTCGTCGATTGAAAAAGACAATTTCGGAACAGACGTTTGGAATTTCTGGATCCGACACGGTCGCGGAATCCGACGAGGAGCCCCCGACCCCGGTCGAGGATGAGTCCCACCGAGACTGAGTGATATTCACGGCCCGGCCATCGGCTGCCGGGTTGTAGGGGCTGGGATATTTCACTGACAGTTTGCCGGTCATTCGACTCGTCCCGTCTCATCCAGAAAATCCGGCGTGTTTGTGTTGGGTGGAGATTCCGCCACAAAAAACAGAAAACAAATAAGTATGCTCGAAAATTGCGGGCAGGGATGCACACGAGGCCCGCGCTATTAACTGAATTCCTCAGCGGGTCGTTTTCGGGTTCACCACGCGATTGAATCGTTGATAGAAAAGGAGTGTACATCGCATGCCCGCGGGGAATGACAGTCAAGGTGGTCGTCGAGGCGCCACGAAAAAGAATGCCTTTTGTTCGTTTTGTCGCAAAAGCTATCGCGACGTGGGACCACTGGTCGAGGGTCCCGGCGATGTTTACATCTGCGGCGAGTGCATCGAACTGTGCCAGTCCATTCTGGAACAGGAGCAGCGGCGGCGCGGCCCGACCAAGCAGCTGTTCACCAAGATCCCAACTCCGCGAGAAATCGTTACGCGGATGGACGAGTACGTGATTGGCCAGTTAGCGGCTAAAAAAGTCTTGTCCGTGGCCGTGCACAACCATTACAAGCGCCTCTCATTGGGCTGGGAAGGATCAGATGTTGAAATCGACAAATCCAATATTTTACTGGTGGGCCCAACGGGTTCTGGCAAGACACTGTTGGCTCGCACCCTGGCGCGGGTACTTAATGTGCCCTTTGCCATTGGTGACGCGACCACGCTGACCGAAGCCGGTTACGTGGGCGAGGACGTGGGAAACTTGTTGCTCAAGTTGTTGCACGCCGCCGATTTTGATCTGGATGCGGCCCAGCGCGGCGTCATCTACATCGACGAGATCGACAAGATTGGCAAGACCAGCAACAACGTGTCGATCACCCGCGACGTTTCCGGGGAAGGTGTCCAACAGGCGCTGCTCAAGTTGTTGGAAGGCACCGTTGCCAACGTGCCGCCACAAGGTGGCCGAAAACATCCCGAACAACAGTACATCCAAATCGACACAACGAACATCCTGTTCATTTGCGGCGGGACCTTTTCCGGCATCGACGACATCATTCGCAAGCGGCTCGGTCGCAAGACGATTGGGTTTGGCCAGGAAGTCGGCATTCGCGAAGATCGCAGTCTGGGCCAGCTGCTGCCCGAGGTGACCAGTGACGATATCCTCGAGTTCGGTTTGATTCCCGAGTTGGTCGGCCGACTGCCCGTGGTCTCCGCGCTGACTCCATTGGACGAGCAAGGCCTGATCAAGGTGCTCACCGACCCGCGCAACGCTCTGGTCAAGCAGTACCAAAGCCTGTTTCAGATGGAAGGCTGCGAACTGATCTTTACCGACGACGCCTTGCAATTGATTGCCAACCGGGCCATCAACAAGGGGACCGGTGCCCGGGGCCTGCGATCGATTGTCGAAGAAGTCATGCTGGACATCATGTTTGACCTGCCGGAGCAGCCCAAGGGCAGTAAATTCGTGATCAACGAAGAAGTCGTGATGGGCGATCAAAAGCTGTTCGATTTGCCCGAATCCAAAAGCGCTTAGGCGCGTTGCGACTCACTTAACCAAGTCAGCCCGCCGATGCACCAGAATTGGCGGGTTTTCTTTTTGATGGCCCCCCATCGCTGGCTGGCCGCAGGACCAGCCGCTGGGCGAAGCGGCTGAGGTGGGCCGCCGGCATTTGTGGTTGCCATTTGGGGGATAATCGGTACACTCAAGGCGATTCAGAAATCGGAATTAACAGATCCCGGTTGGATTGTAGGTGGTAGCACAGCGGCCCGTATTGGATTGCCCCGCGACTCGTCTTAGCTGCAGGTTTACCTGTTAGCGCAGGTCCCGCGGGCGATTACGCCCGTGTTCGCCAAATTGAAATCGCAACCCGCAATCAAGGGTGTTTTGCTGCCGGAGTGTTTGTTGTGTCGTTTTGTTGGTGTCAAATCATAAGGAGAGGAACCCAGTCGAACTGGCGGTAAGGAGGATGCACTGAACCGGGCCGCCACGGGATGTAAGCCTGATGACAATAACTAAAGAGCAAAAAAGCGAAATCGTCAAAGAATATCAAGCGGCTGATAATGACACGGGTTCACCCGAGGTTCAAATCGCCATTTTGACGACGCGAATCAACGATCTCACGCAACACATGCGTGTTCACAGTAAGGACTATGCGACTCGACGAGGCTTATTGGCTCTCGTGTCGCGACGACGTCGATTGTTGGATTACCTTCGCAACAAAGACCCGCAACGGTATCTCGATATCATTGGGCGTCTTGGCATTCGCAAATAGCCGCGGGACCGTCGTGGGCCGGCCGGCTTGAGGTCGGCGCGTCGTCGATGCGGATGCTCTCTTGATTGCTGGTTCATCATCCTTGCCCGGCAAACGGTCCAGTTTGCTGATCGGCCAATTGGCAGCCTGCCGACATGGCCGAATTCCGGTACCGCTTTTCCAATACAGGATGATGGCGATGTTCGACGATGGCGTTGGTCGACGCGGCCTGGCGCAGCTGAATGTTTTCACTCGCCATCGCCAATTCAGCAAATTTGCTAATCTGCGAAGCGCAGCTCAACAACGAGCCGGATGAACCAAGACCGGATTGGCAAAAGCAAAGTGAATAATCAAAAAGCAAAAAAGCCACAAGCAAACAGCAAAGTGCACAAAATAAACAGAGTGAAATTGTCTAACTTGTCTTGAAACTAAGGTGAATAAACAGTGAAAGTACGTGTAGAAAAAACGATCGGTGAAAACGTTTTGTCGTTTGAATCAGGCCAATTGGCCAAGTTGTCGGCTTGTAGTGTGTTGGTGCGGTACGGCGATACCGTCGTGTTGAACGCCGCCACCACTGGCGCGCCCCGCGAAGGAATTGATTTTTTCCCGTTGACTTGCGATTACCGCGAACGCACCGCCGCCGCCGGCAAATTTCCCGGCGGATTTATCAAACGCGAAGGCCGCCCGACGACCAAGGAAACGCTGACGGCGCGGCTGATCGACCGGCCGATCCGGCCCATGTTCGCTGAAGGATTTCAGGATGAGGTCCAGTGCCAGGCCATCGTGCTGGCCAGCGACAAACAAAATGACGGCGACGTGCTGGCCATGAATGGCGTGGCCGCTGCCGTTTTCGCATCCGCCATGCCCTTCCCGGAACCAGTGGCTTCGGTCCGTGTGGGCCGAGTCGACGGTGAGTGGATCCCGTTTCCCACCCACGACGAATTGGAAGAAAGCGAATTGGACATCATCGTCTCGGGGACCGAGCGGGCCGTCACCATGATTGAAGGATTCGCGCGGGAGATGCCTGAAGCGGACATGCAGCAGGCGATCGAGTTCGCCCATGGCGTGATCCAGCAAATCTGCCAGATGATGCGCGAGCTAAAAGAAAAACTTGGCATCGAACAGGCCGAGTTTGAGATTCCGGCCGATGATGGCTTGTACGATCAGCTCAAAGACAAATATTACGACGAGCTGAAACAGGCGATGAGCATCGTCGGTTCCAAGCAGGACCGCTACGAGGCCGAGACAAAATTGCAGGACCGTGTTTTTGCCGAAATGATTCCGGACCCCGACGCCGAGGGGGCGATCGAAGGCAGCCGGCTGAGAACGGTATGGCACAATTTAGAAAAACGCGTTGCCCGCGATCTGATACTTGAGGGGCAACGCGGTGACGGGCGGCAAATGGACAAGGTGCGGGAAATCCTCTGCGAAGTCGACGTGATTCCGCGAGTGCACGGTTCAGCCCTGTTCCAGCGCGGTGAGACTCAGGCGCTGATCACCGTCACGCTGGGCACGCAGCGCGATGAGCAACGGGTCGACGGATTGATCGACGAATATTCCAAGAAGTTCATGCTCGATTACAACTTCCCGCCGTTTTCCGTCGGCGAGTGCCGACCGATCCGCGGTCCGGGCCGCCGGGAGATCGGTCACGGGGCGCTGGCTGAACGCAGCGTGAAACCGGTGTTGCCGAGCCCCGAGACGTTTCCCTACACGATCCGGGTCATCTCCGATATTCTCGAGTCCAACGGTTCTTCGTCGATGGCCAGCGTGTGTGGTGCGACATTGGGATTGATGGCTGCCGGAGTAAAGATCACCAATCCGGTTGCCGGAATCTCCGTCGGCCTGGTGCTAGAATCCGATGACAAGTGGGTGTTGCTGACCGATATTCTCGGCAACGAAGACCATTTTGGCGACATGGATTTCAAGATCGCCGGAACGCAAAACGGAATCACCGGGATCCAGTTAGACCTGAAAATCCGCGGCGTCAACTTCGACATTATCCAACAAGCCTTGCAACAATCGCGCGAGGCACGGATCGAAATCCTGCGTACGATGCTGACCGTGATTCCACGTCCCAAGGACGATATCTCCGAACATGCACCGCGGCTGATTCGCACCCAGATCGATCCGGAAAAGATTGGCATGTTGATCGGCCCAGGCGGCAAGAACATCCGCCAGATCCAAGAAACGACCGATACCGTGATCGAGGTCGACGACGAGGGTTGGGTGACGATTGCCAGCTACGATTCGGAAATGGCCAACGACGCCTTGGCGCAAATCGAGGCCTGCACGGCCACGGTCCAAATCGGCAAGATCTACGATGGAACGGTCAGCAGCATTAAGGACTTTGGAGCCTTCGTGGAGATTTTGCCCGGTCGAGACGGATTGTGTCACATCAGCGAATTGTCCGACGGCTACATCAGCGATGTCAGCGATGTGTGCCAGATCGGCGACGAGATGAAAGTGATGGTGATCGAAGTCGACGGGCAAGATCGCGTCAAGCTCAGCCGTCGCCGGGCGTTGGAGGAATTGGATATCGAAGACGAGTTTGCCACCGTGCCACCCGATAGCGAGGGCGGCTTTTCGGATCGGGGAGACGACTACGATCGGCCGCCGCGACGACATTCGCGAGGCAACGGCGGTGGCCGTTATGGTGGCCGGGGCGGCCGTGGCGGCGGCGGTGGCGGTGGCGGTGGACGCCGTGGCGGCGGCGGTGGCCGGCGCTACGAGCGGCGGTAAACGGCGTTGCCATGACTGCCCAATGCAAAACACTACCCTCGCTGCGAGCCGTCTTGCGGCGGGGGTATTTCTAGCCCAACCAAGCCGGGGAATCCCGAGCCTTGAACGAATCGTCTCACAATAATTCCGACAAGTCGTCGGCCTCAGATGCCTATTCGGAACTGGCGAAACTGGCCGGGTCGCTGGCTCATGAGATCAAGAATCCTCTGTCAGTGATTCGCATGAACATGGAATTATTGGAAGAGGATCTCGAGCAATCGGCGACACCTCAATCGCGGCGGGCGTTGACGAAAATCGGCACGGTCAAACGCCAGTGCACCCGCCTGGAGAACCTGTTAAATGACTTTTTGCGATTCACGCGGCTCAGCCACCTGGATTTGAAACCCGGTAATCTCAATCAACAAATCGAACACGTGTTGGATTTTTTTGATCCGCTGGCCAAACAACAAAAGGTCGAAATCGTTCGCTATCTCGAAGCCGAGTTGCCCGGCATAATGATGGACACCCAAACACTGCAGGCCGCGTTGGTCAACCTGGTCAAAAACGCATTGGAAGCCATGCCCGATGGGGGGCGGCTGGAAGTCCGCACGCGGTCGACGTTGCGCGGTGTGGCGCTCGATTTGATCGATACCGGTTGCGGCATGGACGACATCACATTACTGAACATGTTTGAAAATTTTTACTCCAGCAAAGATGGCGGCTCCGGCCTTGGTCTGCCGACGGCCAAAAAGATCATCGAGGCCCACGGCGGCCTGATCAACGTACAAAGCGCTCAAGGCCGCGGTACCCAATTCACGCTGCATTTTCCCACGCCCAAGCGAATTTGATCACTGGCCTTTGGTTGCCGCCTACCGCGTACGAGTTCATGCCGCCATCCACGTTTTGTTCGAGCCATACAACCGATCGTGAAACTGATTCGAAAAATTGAGCAGCTCGACAGCTCGTTGCGAGGCGGCGCTTTATCGATCGGTAATTTTGACGGAGTTCATCGTGGACACGCCAAAATCATCGAACGCCTCAAGTACTGGGCGGGCCGGCTGGGCGGCCCGTCAATCGTGTTTACCTTTGATCCCCATCCCGTCCGCCTGCTTCGTCCGGAACTGGCGCCGCCGCCATTGACCTGGACGGAACG
>JBFILF010000263.1:0-7828 GCA_041599835.1 Pirellulaceae bacterium | reverse complement strand
TCGCGCGGCGGATCACTGATCGCCAAGTGGATGATGGCGCACCAAAAACAAAATCCGCTGTACGAACACTTTGACGACTTGTGCGACATCATGCGGCAGTTCGACGTCACTTGGAGCTTGGGCGACGGCCTGCGTCCAGGCAGCATCGCCGACGCCAGTGACGACGCCCAGTTTGCCGAATTGGAGGTGCTGGGCGAGCTGACGAGGCGCGGCCAGCAAAACGGGACGCAGGTGATGGTCGAGGGTCCCGGCCACATCCCAATGCACCAAATTGAGATGAACATCAAAAAACAGATTGAAATCTGTGACGGCGCGCCGTTCTACGTATTGGGACCGCTGGTGACGGACGTGGCACCCGGCTATGACCATATCACCAGCGCGATCGGCGCCGCATTGGCCGGGTGGCACGGCGCCGCCATGTTGTGTTACGTGACGCCCAAAGAGCATCTCGGGTTACCCAACCAGGAAGACGTTCGCCAGGGTGTGATTGCCTACAAGATTGCGGCACATTCGGCCGACGTGGCGCGGGGCCGCCCCGGCGCGCAGGATCGCGACGACGCGCTTTCCAAAGCCAGGTTTGAATTCGACTGGAACGAACAGTTTCGGCTGTCGCTCGATCCGCAAACGGCCCAGGCCTATCACGATGAAACGCTTCCACAGGACACTTTCAAAAGCGCCCACTTCTGTAGCATGTGTGGACCGAAATACTGTTCGATGAAAATCACCGAAGACATTCGCAAAATGGCGGCGGAAGGGAACCTTGTGCCGCTGGGGGAATCTCAGTCCCGAACCGACGGCAACATGTAGCCGTGGGCGTCAGCCCACGAGTTGGTAGCAGCCGACACGTTGTGTATCTCATTGGCTAACAGATATAGCGGAATTGGGGTGCGTCACAACCGCCTGAGCCGTCACGGGTGACGTCGAGTCATCTTTTGCACCACTTCCGGCAACGGAAACTCCAAAACCGAAAGATCCTGGATCCCGGTTAGCTCGTGCAGCCGCCGGTAGCCACGGGTGACCAACTGTTCCCGCTGCTGTACATATTCCGGATCCAAATGTTGCTTCCCGCAATCGTCATCGACGACCACCGGAGCAAACCGGTCGTCGACGATGAACTGAGCCAGCGCGGGATTGCAATTTATGTGCCGTTCGGCGCTGGTGTGCAGGGTTTCCGGGTCGACCAGCCCGATCACATAGCGCAGGTATAGATCGCTGTCGGTGATCGATTCGACGTCTTTGCCACAAACTTGGCAGAGATAGCCCTCTTCACATTTAGCCATTTTTTCCCTATGAGCTGCTAAGTCGACGCGTCTCATCGCCATTCAACGAGTGAATCTAAGTTGATTGTGGATAAAGACTTATAATTGTTCAACAGGGACCTAATTGCCTAATTATTTGACGATCTACAGGCGTCTCCCTAGAATGTCTCGCTCAATTTGGGGGCTTGTAGGCGGCATGGGAATAAGGTAGCTGCGTTGCCGCACAAGTCGTGCCCCCATCCGGCACAGAGATGAGATTGAGGCAGAGATGAAAAAAACCGAGATGAAACCATTTAAGGAGATGCTGCTCAGCTTGCGGGCTCGCATGAGGGGCGATGTCTCAACATTGGCCAGCGCAGCGCTGACCAAATCGGGCGGCGCCTCGGGAGGATCGGGTTCGTCTATTCCTAGTCATATTGCGGATATGGGGAGCGACACGTACGAACAAGACAACACACTCCGTTTGATGGACAACGAAGAGACCGTTTTGGAACAAATCGAAGGTGCCCTTGAACGGATTGAGGAAGCGTCGTATGGTTCGTGCATGGAGTGCAACGGACGGATCCCCAAGATGCGTTTGAAAGCCATCCCGTACACGCCCTATTGTGTCAAATGCGCGTCTCAGATTGAATCGGGAACCAGCTTCTAACATGATCAATGATCAGGACGGTCGATTACCAGTAAATCGATACGTCCTGTTTTTTGCGCTAGCCGCGGTTGGGCTGTTGGCTGATCTGATCACCAAACAGCTGTTCTTTGTCCGCCATTTCGATCCTCGGAATCCCGGCGAAAAACATTGGTGGATTGATGGAGTCTTCGGGATCGAGACATCCGTAAATGGCGGAGCTTTGTTTGGGATTTTTCAGGGAGGCAGTTTTTGGCTGGCCGGCTTGTCCACGGTGGCGTTGATCGGCATTTTGATCTGGTTGTTCGTGTATCGGATGGCCCGCAGCTTGCATCTAACGATTGCACTGGGTTTGGTGACGGGCGGGATACTCGGGAATCTGTACGATCGCATGGGTTTTGGATATCAACCCTCGTATCCTGAGGAGATCCGCTACCACGTGCGCGATTGGATTCATGTGCGGTTGGAAGGCGTGCCGCTGTTTGATCCCTGGCCCAATTTCAACATTGCGGACAGCTTGCTGGTGTGCGGCGCGATCCTGTTGTTCATTTTTGCCGTATTCGGGGGCGAGCAGGCGAATCGCACAACTGCCAGCAATCAGGAATCCTGATGGCAGTCACGCCGGAAGCCGCTTCATCTTGACGGATCGATTGCCGCGCATCAAATTATTCGATCGGCTCTGAACCGGGCTGACAACACCCACGTCAGGAAAGGATTGGATGTGGGCCGTCAAGGCACCGATACGACAACCACGACGACGCGGCAACGATCGAAGGCCACCGGGTCCCGGCGACGACTGGGGGCATCGATCATCCCGGCCGAAGCGCGCCGGCCGCTTGCCGGTCTACGGTATTCGGGCGAACTGGAAGAATGTCGCCGACGGGTTCGCCATCAAGTACCGATCTGTCCCGGTGTTTATGCCTGGTTGAACGACGACGGAAATGTGGCCTACGTGGGCAAATCCAAATCGTTACGGCATCGGTTGACGGCTTATTTCGCCAACGACACCGCGGATCCAAAAATGGCCCGGATTCGCCGCCGCTGCTCCACACTGGTGTGGGAGTCCATTTCCCACGAACTGTTGGCCCTGATTCGTGAACAAGAGTTGATCAGCCAACTGCGACCCCCGCTGAACGTGGAGGGCAAACCGGAACGCCGGCAACCGGGATATGCGTGCATAAGCCGCGGCGTTGCGCCGTCGATTTTCTTCGCCCGCCAGATTCCAGGCCGCGCCGCCGACGTGTTCGGGCCGTTTGCCGGTCGCGGTCAGCTTAGCATGGCGATTGTCGGATTGAACTACGCATTCCAATTACGTGACTGCCCGGACAGAACGCGAATGCAGTTCAACAACCAGTTGCAATTGTTTGACGGACCGCTCAATGCGAAATGTTTGCGGTACGAATTGAACTCCTGTCCGGCGCCATGTGCGGCAGCCTGCAGTCGCGAGGGATATCTGCAAAACGTCAAACACGCCCGCAGATTCCTGCAGGGACGCGATCAGACGATTCTCGATCAATTGCGACGAAAAATGAAATCAGCATCCGATGCGCTGGCGTTCGAACGGGCTACGGTATTGTGAGATCAATTGGATCAATTGGCCTGGCTCAGCCGGCGGATTAAGCAGTTGCAGACCGCCCGTCGAAAACTCAGCGGGGTGTTCGAGCTGCCCGGTTTTGATCATCGACAGATTTGGCTGATGCTGGATTCTGGAATCCTGCGCTCCGTCGCTGCACGCCCGGTTAGCATCCCGACCGGGAATTCGGCCAATACATTGTTCGGTTGGCGAACGCAGGCGGGCCGCAACCCATTTCCGCAAAACCACCTCGACACGAACTTGCTAATCATGTTTTCCAGCTGGATGAAAAAACGGCCCGACTATTTTTCCGCACGGCTGGATTGGGACGAAGCAGTCGACCAGATCGACAGGTTGGCTGCCACTCATGCGGTTGGCCCGGCCCGTCGTTGTGCCTGAGCGCCCGGCAATGGCGACACGTAATCATGCTCAAACATAATTCGATTGCCCTGGAGCGGGCCACGTTTCCCATTATGAAATCCGGACTCAGGCGACAGGGCTCAATACTTTCGCCCACAGGGACTGAACCAACTGTTTTTCCACTCGAATTCGCGTTTGGCCGTCGGCGGGCGAGGTATCCGGGGCACGCCGTGGCGACAAACCGTTTGGCGTTGCCAGTCATGTTGGGCTTGATATACTGGCGGACTCGATTCATTGAGATTGGTCCAGCGACCTCCCATTTTGCTGAACAATTGTGACAGGTGATTCCATGGCCCGGATGTGTGAAGTATGCGGCAAAAAAGCTCAGATGGGCAACTCGGTCGAAACGCGCGGAAAGGCCAAGTACCTGGGCGGAGTCGGCACCAAGATTACGGGAATTACACGGCGTCAATTTCGACCGAATCTGCAGAAGGTGCGGGTCTCGACGGATGGAGGCGGTACTAAGTCGATACGCGTTTGCACTCAATGCATTCGCAGCGGACGCGTTCGCAAAGCGGTCAAGGCTAAACCGTTCAAGCTGCCCAGTTCTTAGTTTTTCATTGAACGCCAGCCGGTTTTCGGCACCTGATTGATTATCGCCACGGTCAGGCATCATTGTTCTCGTCAACTTGCGAATCACCACGTTTTGCTTAGAATTTGCGACATCGGCGGGTTCGCAGGGAGAGAATTTTGGGCAATTCCATCGACGGGATCGTTGAATCGGTCAACAATTCGGGTGATCTCGTCACCGACATTGCTGTTGAACAACTGGCCACAGTTCCCCGCGACGAATCGGTCACCGTAAGTGTCGGAGGTCACAACACCGTTGGCATTCATCCGATGGATCACGGTGAACCGGAATCCACGATGGTGGCGGTGATGGGTCAAACCGGATTTCTGGAAATCGGCATTGTCGGCATGAGTATCAGCGAGATGCTGGGAATTGACCGAGGGGAGCCGGTGAAGATTTCCTGGTAGGCACCGATGACGCCGGCAACGGCGTTAGAGCGTACGACCTGCTTGATTCACGCCGTTTTGCCGGGCTTGCAGGGCCATGCGAAAGGCCTGTTCTTCGCCATGGCGGTCAACCGAAAAACTTCGCGTGCGGCGTCTTCCTTTGCCGTCGGTCCACTGGGCGACCCAAAACGCGTACGTGAATTCGTAATTGCCGCGAATATCGGTATGTACACTTCGCCGCACGCCGACAATGCCCGACTTGTTGCGGATCGACGGCGATTTGGCAAGCTCTTTGACGGTATAGGGTTTTAATTCCTGTTCCATGCTGTCGCGAAACGCTTTGGCCGCTTGCAAGGCGGCGCGTTTTCCGCGGTGGGCGTTATCGGCAAAGAATTTTTCGATGCGCTTGCCGCGACGCTGAATTCTCACTTCCCAACCGCTGTGCTCGGTCCCGGACCGTGAATACTGTTCAATGCGAGAAATATTGCGTCTGGGATTTTTTCGCGGCATGTCGCCAACCGTGTTGCCGGTCAGACCCGACCAGCAAACCCGACAGCAGTGCAGACCGGCAGAGCCGTCTCGAATTAGTTAAATCGATCGCACGTGCAGCATAATCCATTGCCCGGGTCGATCAAGTCGGCAGATGGTGACGTTAGGGCGAAGATTACTGCGCCGTCGACCGATATCCGTTGGGGCCGCCCGAAATCAGATTTCCGTTGGATAGCGGCCAGCACGCGGTTTGAAAACCGCGCTGGTAAAGCCATTTTTTGAGCTGATTGAACTCGGCAAAGCTGTTGGGATAAACCCAAAGCGACACGGTTGTTTTCGCCGGATCCAACCGACTGATCTGCTGCTGAAACGAAGAACCGGTTTGCAGCGAGGCGTTTAGCGGCTGGCCCGCTTCGTCATTAACCGGCACCAGCACAAACCGAGTAAACTCGGTTGATCGCCGCACCATCTCCCCGTAGGGCGTGAGCATTTTTTCCTCGTTCGCGGCCAAACGGTATTGCAATCGAAAATTGTCAACGGGACCGACGGTTTCTATGGTTTCTGCGGAAACGTCGAGTTTCTTGGCTTTTTCGCGCCACTCGTTCCGCATCAACTCAATCAATTCGTCCAGTGGAACGCGCAGAATTTTGCCGTCGAGCAATCGAAAATGCACTTCATCGCTAAAAACGGTTTTGGCGATAGGCGTGGGAAAATGCTCGATGGTTTGATTTTGTTTAGAAACACTTTTCAAGGACGTGTAGCGACGATTCAAATCCTCGAGTTGCGTGGAAAGGTCGCGCAGCCGATCCTGCTGATCAAAAACTGACTGGTGTTCCTGAGACAGCTGCATTTTGCGATTTTCCAATTCGCGTTTGGCCGCTTCAACTTCCACCAGCAATCGATTGCGTGCCGTGCGACGCTCGCGATTCAGTGACACCTCCAAATCAATTTGCTGCTCCAGTTGGTGATTGTCTCGTTCCCGGTTTAACGCCGTCTCGGCCGCCTCGCGGAATTGCCTGGTCAACAGGGCCAACTGATTTTGGTCCACCTCACCGACGGCTTGCGCTCGTATTTGGGCCCCCGCATGGGCCCCGACCACGACCACCAGGATAATCAACACGCCGACCAAATTGGCAATGATGTCCAAAAACGAGTCATCGCCCGGTGAGGGTTCGTGTTTTCTGCGGCGCAGTAATCTCATCGCCAATCACCCTCGATTTCCAAGCCACTGCCTTCGAGCAGGCGGGCCAGTTGCTGGGCTCGGTCCCGGCCTCCAGGCAAGTTGCGCAATCGGAGCACCGGTTTCCAAAAACCGCCTGCCTCGGCCATTCCCCACGATTCAATCTGTTGCCACACCTGCTCGACCAGTTGATCCACAGTGGATTCGATGGATGACGACATATCAATTTTGGCCGGCGGCTCGTGCACGTCACCCGAATACACCAACAAGTGGTTTTCGCCGCATTCGATTCGAATGGGACGGCGATAGGCTGTGGCACCGGGCGTTCGCGTGGGTAGCGCCCAATCCGCGCCGCGCTGATCGGCTAGCGAATCCGGCGGGTCGTTTGAGCGGGAATGGGCGGTCATGTCCGGGTTGCCAGGTGCGGCGGCATGATTCGCCTCGCCCAGCGTGGACAACTGTAGGGAGTTGCGAAGTGGGTTTTCAGTCTGCTTGTTGCCAGTCGCCAACCCTTGCTCGGTGATGGCAGTTGGGTCAGCAGCCTCTGGGGATGCCATTTCATCGATGATTCGCGAATTCAAATCGCGCCGTAATCGTCTGGCCAATTTGGAACGATTTCCCCCCGGCTGAGCGGACTGTTGCAGGGCAACCCATTGACGTTGTTTTCGCATAGCGTCCTGCACCGTTTGCTCGACGATTTCCGTCAGGTTTTTGTCTTGAGCGCCAAAATCCAGCACCTTTTCGGCTTCGACCAGCTCATAACCAAACTCATCGTCCCAGCTTTGCATGGCGCGGCGCGCGATGGCATACGCGGTCGCACCGCCCGGGCGGACAACGAGCAATGGATACGGCTCGCCCTCCTCGCCGATGTCGGAATAGTTGTTCCAGTATTCGCGAATCGCCAACAGGGCGGCATCCAGCGGGTTCCCGGGGATGATGGGAATGGCAAACTCGTCCAATGCGATTCGAATTCCGCACGGGCGAAGCACGATGCCGCTGGAGGTGCACTCGACGTAGATCGGCCGCCGCAACGTGCCATGTTTGGATTGCGTGGGAACGATTGAATACATGGTTGGACGATGGGCGATGACGTCGCGCAGTTCCGCCAGTTCCGACTTTCTGGCGGCAATTCGTTGTTTGAGTAATTCGAATTTTTGGCGGTCCGCGTTCAACGAACTTTTCGCCACTTCGACGTCCTCATCCAATTGTCGCCACTGCTGTTTCAGTTGTTGGGCGACTTCTCGCAGATTCCGCAGCTCTTGCTCGAGGTGGCTGCGCCGCAATCTTTCTTCTTCCAATCGATGCTTGACGGCGGGCCGAAACTG
>JBFILF010000262.1:0-7846 GCA_041599835.1 Pirellulaceae bacterium | reverse complement strand
TGCGCCGCGCTGTTGCCTGGTTGCCATCGCGGATATTACCGCCGCCAGGCGGATGCCGAGGCACAGGCTCTGATTCGCCAGAAGATGAACGATCCGCGGTGGAATCAGATTGACCCGACGATCGACATCAATCCCGAATCGAGGATGCACGATCCGTTCTCGGCGGACCATCCACCGTTGCCACCCGACGATCCGGCCAGCCATCAACTGATGGAGCAAGTCGATTGCAAGCGGGGATATCCACACTGGCACGCCAATGGCGATACCTGTTACGTCGAGAATCCGATTTGGCAAAGTTACTTGCCGGTCAATCAGCAAGGCGTGTTGGAATTGGACATCGACACGGCGGTTCGATTGGCGCTGTTACATTCGCCCGATTACCAGCGGCAACGCGAGACGCTGTATTTATCGGCCCTGGATGTCTCGCTGGAACGATTCGGATTCGACATCCAGGCATTTCACGGCTGGGAAGCCGTATTCAATGCCGACCGCGAGCAATCCAGTTTCGGAATCAACGACCCGCGCGGCAGTGGCCGCACGCGGTTGGAAAAACTGGGAATAACCGGAACGCAGTTGATCGTCGGCATGGCCAACAGCATCATTTGGAACTTCGACGGCCCGAGCACCCAGTCGGCGTCGTCGCTGTTTGATTTTTCCATCGTCCAGCCGCTGTTGCGCGGCGCGGGCCGTGATCGGATTCTTGAATCGTTGACCCAGGCCGAACGCAATTTGCTGGCCGACGTTCGCCAGATGGAACGGTTCCGACGCGGGTTTTACCTGTTTGTCACCACCGGTCGTTCGGCCGGTGCCGGCCCCGGCGGCAATTTTCTATCGGCGCCATCAGGGGGCATTTCCAATGCCGGTGGCTACCTGGGGCTGCTGCAATCACAACAGGAAATCAACATTCAGGAGTTTAGGGTTCGCTCTCTGCAAAACGCCGTCAATCAGTTCCGAGAATTTTTCAACGAAGAGCGCGTGCCCCTGATTCAGGTGACCCAGACAGAAAACCAGTTGTTGCAGGCTCAAACGACTTTGTTGCGGGCCAAGGTTGACTACGAAAACCAGCTGGATGCATTCAAAATTGATCTCGGTTTACCGCCTGATTTGCCGGTCGTCATCAAGGACCCGCTGCTCGACCAGTTCCAGTTGATCGACGAGGATTTTTTGGGGCAACAGTCGACGATCATCGATGTGCGTGACCAGATTGGTTCGGCCATGGCCGCGGTCAACATGGCCACCGCCGATGATGCGAACCAGCCAGAGGACCCGAATCAACAAGATGAAATGGACTGGTCCGAAGAATTGAAACAAGTGATCGAAGGAGTCAAGCCCTTGCTTGAGTCAATTGGCCCGTTGTTCAAACAAATCGCCGAAGACAACGTGGCCATCATCCGTGAGGATTTCCAGCGGCTGGATTCGATTCGGCGGGAGCGAATCGACAAATTCTCGCGATTGCGCAAGCAGATCGAGGCCAGCGAGATCGAATACGAAATCGAAGAGTCGGTTCTGGACCCGAGCCAAATTGTGTCTCTGCAGGAACTCGAAGGTGGCATGCAGGATGTCGCGGCGACGTTGCAACAGCTGCAGCTGGACGCCGCCACGCTGCAGCAATCGATCGACGACGTGCTCCAGCGAGGGCCCACCATGGACAAAGCTGAACTGGCGAAGCTCGTTCGAGAAGATATTGTCTTTGAAGCTCCCGATCTGTTGACCAAATTGTACAACGCACTCGTCGAGTTGACGTTGCTGCAGGCTCGCGCCCGCACCGATATCATTTCTCTGCCCAATGTCAGTATTTCCGATGACCAGGCCATTGCCATCGCCTTTGCGTTTCGCCGCGATCTGATGAATGCGCGGGCGGCGCTGGTCGACCAGTGGCGGCAAATTGAATTTGTGGCCGATGAACTGGAAAGCACGCTTGACCTTGAGTTCAATGGCTCCGTCGGCAGTAACGACGTCAACAACCTGTTTCGAGTCCGCTGGGAAACGGCCCAATTCGGAGCTCGACTTGTCTTCGATGCACCGATCACACGGCTGTCCGAGCGGAATCAATACCGCCAAATACTGATTCAGTACCAGCAAAGCCGCCGCGACTTCTACAGTTTCCAGGACGAGATCAAACGTAATCTGCGCGGGACCGTTCGCGATCTCGAGCAAAACAGCGTGCTGTTCGAGCTGAACCGCCGCAGTATCAAAACGTCGGTCCAGGAAGTCGAGCAGGCGCAGCTGGATTTGATCCGGCCGGTCCGCCCCGGTCAAGCTGGAATTGGTCAGTCGTTCGATTCCAATGCGTCCCGTAACTTGACCGATGCGTTGTTCAATTTGCAGCAGGCTCAAAACGGATTCCTCGGCGTCTATGTCAACTACGAAGTGGCGCGGCGGGGCTTGGATTTCGACCTGGGCACAATGCAGCTGACGCCGGATGGGTTCTGGCTGGATCCAGAAATCATCGACGCGTCGATCGCATTGCGAGCCGCCGAAGCCTATGGGTTGACGCCCGAGTCACTTTGTCTGCCGCCGGATGCGCTCATGTCCGATCCGCAGCAGTTCGAACCGGCTGCACCCGACGCGTATTTCGACGAGAGCCCACCAGCGGTGCCGCCAGCCGACGGCCAGGCACCGAACGCTGCCCGATCGCGTCGGCCGCGTCCGAAATCGGAATATGTCCCGCCGGCTGGCTCGCCGTTGCCACTCGTGCGACCGGTCAGCAGTCCACCGCCGGATCTATCGTCGAATCACCCCCGGACCGTTTGGCCGGAAGTCGTCAAAACCGCCTTGCAAACGGCAGCGGCAGAGCCTGGTCAAGCGGAAAAATCGCTGAAAACAGCCGAATCGATTGGCGGGACAAACGATGGCAGCCAAATCGTACCGGCCTCGCTCGGCCGAGTGATGAATTTGCCGCCGCTCCGGTAAATTCGCCGAAACGGCCGAATTCTCGCCCTTCTGGGCAAATCCACCGGCAAATTCACCGGCAAACGAAACTGTCGGGTTGGAATCGGGTTTTAAACAGTCGGAGGGGGAGGATCGCAAAACAGGTGTTGGCTCCTTCGGCACTTGGCCGAGTAGAATAAGGGTCTTCCCCTCGCCGACGGAGCGACCCTTCCCCGGCGCATGGAATGCCGCAAAACGGTATCGGATGCGGGCTCAAGAGCAGGCATGAATTGAGCTCACCGAGACCCTCCGAATAATTGCCCGGCATAATCCCATTTCGTGGCTAGTTGACGAGGCCACTGAAAAAAACGAATGCAATAAAGGCCCTGATTTGGGAAACCAAACACGTGGCCGCCACGAATAGCCCTTGGAACCTATCGAACGACCTGCGGCCCCACACGAAACACAATGAATCATCATCCAAACCCCGCTACGGGCGGAAAGAAAGCTCAAATGTCACTCACCACCACCTCCGGAATCCGCGCCGCGCGCGGCGGGTCCGTCATTCCCCTGATCTCCGCATCGCTCGTGGCCTTGGTGCTGTTGGGCGGCGGGATTTATTGGTTTTTTTCCAGCGCCGCCGGCGAAGCCGAAATCAATCCGATTTTGTCATCTGTCGTCAAAACGGAATTCGTCGCCAAGGTGCTGGATCAGGGTGAAATCCAAAGTGCTGAAAATGTCGAGATCAAATGCCAGGTTGGATCACGGAACGGCGAGATTACTGTGATTGACGTGATCCCCGAAGGGACGATGGTCAAAGGCGGCGATTGGCTAGTCACGCTTGATTCCACGGCGTTTGAAAAAGAGCTGGAACAACAGCGAATTGCCGTGACCAATGCCGAGACAGCCGTGATTCAAGCCCAAGCTGCTTTCGATGCGGCTGTGGCGTCCAAAAAGGAATACGAAGAAGGCCTGTACGTCGAACAGAAAAAACAAATTGAGAATGAGAAATTCAGTGCCGAGCAGGAACTGGAACAGGCCCAGGCCTATTTGGTGCACAGCATCAAACTGCAAAAGAAGGGATTCATCACGCGGCAGCAATTGCGCAGCGATGAGATTGCCGTCGACAAGGCCCGCAACAGCCTGGAACTGGCTGAAAAGAAATTGGACGTGCTGGAAAACATCACGTTTCCCAAGGAAATCAAGCTGCTGCAAAGCGATATCAGGGCGGCCGAGGTCAAACTGCAGAACGACATCGAAGCCAAGAAGATCGAGCAAAACCAACTCGAGGAGATTGAGGAACAACTCAGAAACTGCGAAATCGTTGTTCCCGATGGCGTCTCCGGTGAAGTGGTATTCGCCAAAGAATTCGATCGGCGCGGTGGCAGCGAGTGGATTCTCGAGCCGGGTGCTACGGTCCGCGAACGACAGCCTTTGATCCGGCTGCCGACTCGCGAAAAAATGGAAGTCAAAGTTCTCATTAACGAGCAAAGCATTACCGCCATTGCACCCAACATGCCAGCCTCGATTGTCGTCGATGCCATGGCCGGCAAATCGTTGAAGGGGGTCGTCACCAAGGTCAATTCGTACGCCGAGCCCGGTGGCTGGATGAGTTCCTCGGCGGTCCGCGAATACGCGGTTTTCGTGCGGATCCTGGACCCGCCCACCAGCTTGATTCCAGGCATGAACGCCTCGGTCACCATCCAGACCATGTACGAGCCCGTTGCATTGCAAATCCCGTTGCAGTGCATTTACGCCGTCAACGACGATCAGTTTGTGTTGCGCAAAAGCGGCGAACAGTGGGAAACGGTCAAGGTTGAAATCGGTGGCGAGAATTCACAGAACGTGTGGATCAAATCCGGTATCGAAGAGGGAGATCTGCTCGCCATGAATCCCGGCGCGTACAAAAACCTGATGGATTTGCCGGAACTCAAGACAGAATCCAGGATCGAATTGCCGGAGGGAACGGTGCTGACGTCGATCCAGGCTGGTGGCCCCGACGCCGCCATGGATGGCGCAGGTGGCAGCATGCGGCCACCGGGTGGACCGGACGGCCGACGCGGCGGGCCTGGTTCGCGCGGCGAACGTGGCGGGGACGAGCGTGGCGGCCGTGGTGGCCAGCGCGGCGGCGGCGGAGGATTCTCGGTCGATTCGATCGTCGATCGCACAATGGAGCGGTACGATGCCAATGGCGATGATAAAATAGATGAAGATGAACGGGCCGAAGTCGACGAACGGATGAGAGATCGACTGGCCGATGCCGACAGCGATGGCGATGGGGCGATTTCCCGCGAAGAGCTGAAATCCGGCATGGAAGCGATGTTCCAACGAATGCAGCAGGGTGGTGGCTTCGGAGGAGGCGGCGGGGTCGGCGGAAACGCGACCGGCCGCGGTGGAAACGAAAGCCAGAACTAAACCACTACTGCTGTTTGAATTCGATGGAACTTGCTGCCCAGATCACTGAGCTGACCAAGCACTACGTGCTGAAGAGCGAAACGGTTCGCGCATTGCGGGGCGTTACGTTCGACATCCCCCATGGCGACTACATGGCCATCATGGGGCCCTCGGGCTCGGGCAAGAGTACGTTGCTCAACCTGCTCGGCTGTCTCGACCGACCCACCTCCGGTTCTTACGTGTTGGGCGGTGACGATGTGGCTCGCATGAGCGACGATCAGCTGTCGCGGATCCGCGCGTCGCGGATCGGATTTGTGTTTCAATCGTACAATCTGATCCCGCAGCTGACGGTGGTTGAGAATATCGAAGTGCCGCTGTATTACATGGGCCGGCTGGGGCCCAAAGCCAAGGCGCGGTGCCGAGACCTGGCGGCGCTGGTGGGTCTGGGCGACCGGTTGAATCACCGACCAACCCAGTTGTCCGGTGGCCAGCAACAGCGGGTGGCCATCGCCCGTTCAATGGTCAACGACCCCGAGTTCATCCTGGCGGACGAAGCCACCGGTAACCTCGATTCGGTGACCACCCACGACATCATGGCCTTGTTCGAAAAGCTCAACGCGGAAGGTCGAACCATTGTGATGGTCACCCACGAAGACGAGGTGGCGGCGCACGCCAAGCGGGTAATTCGTTTGTTGGACGGCAACATTCAATACGACACACTCAACAACGACCGCAAGTTCTGCGAAACGGGGGTCGCGACCGCCGAATCCCTCGACAGCGGTGCTGTTTCTGTGGAAACACAAGTCTAAACGTATTTAAGCTTCATTGGCATGTTTTTTCGAACTTGGATTCTCGGAATCAAAAGCCTGTTGCTGCACCCGATGCGCTCGGCATTGACGGTGCTCGGCATTTTCATCGGCGTGGCCAGCGTGATCTGGCTATTGGCCATCGGAGAGGGCATTAGCATCAAGGCGCAGGAGCAGATCGAAGCGCTCGGGGCCGAGAACATCATTGTCCGAAGTATCAAACCGACTGATGACAGCACTGGCTTCAGTCGCCGCGCCGCCAATTACGGCGTGACTCGGGCTGAACGGGAATTGCTAATGACGATTCCTACCGTTTCGCAGGTGATTCCAATCCGCGAACTGCCGATGAGGTTTGCCTATACTGGCAATCCCAACGTGACGCCCATTGAAGGCCGCCTGGTCGGTTGCACACCCGAATACCAGGACATTAATCGCCTGCAAATCGACCGCGGCCATTTCCTGACACATCCGGAACGCACGTCAACAGTCTGCGTGATCGCCGCCGAACTGGCTAGTCACCTATTTCCCTACGAAGACCCGATTCGCAAAAAGATCTATCTGCCGACCAAGAACGAACGCTACGAAATCGTCGGTGTGCTGAAACCAAAAACGGCCACCGGAGCCATTGGCGGGTCTTTTTCCGGCCAGGATTTTTCCAAAGACGTTTACATTCCGATTGAAACGATGCGACGACGCATGGGCGATACGGAAGACAAACGCGGAGCCGGCTTTTTTATCTCAGAGACATTTGAGTTGAGCCAGGTGACCATTCAGGTCAAAGATGTCAACGAGGTCTCCAAGACAGCCCAGGTCGTCAAAAACACACTGACCCGAAACGAACCGGATCGTGAAGATTTCGGGCTGATCGTGCCCTTTGAATTGCTCGAGCAGGCCAAGACGACGCGATTGATGTTCATGATGTTCATGGGACTGATCGCCGCCATCTCATTGATCGTCGGCGGTATCGGCATCATGAACATCATGTTGGCCACCGTGACCGAGCGGACTCGGGAAATCGGCATTCGCCGGGCGCTCGGTGCCTGTCGCAGCGATATCATTCGCCAGTTTCTGGTCGAGACCATTGTGCTGTCGATCGTGGGTGGATTGACGGGGATTCTCGGTGGGCTGATCTGTCCGTTCGTTGTGCAGGGTGCCCGGGATTTCGTGGAAGATTTCATGCCACGCATCTATGCCAATCTTCCGGAAATCGCTACCCAGATGGACCCGACTATCGTGCCGGTGTCAATTCCCCTGGCCTTCGGAATATCGGTCGTCGTTGGCGTGGTCTTCGGGTTGTACCCGGCGATGCGGGCCGCCGAAATGGACCCCATCGAAGCGCTGCGACACGAATAGCGGACTAAATCAATATTCTCTCTGGCCCGTCCTGCATCGCTGTAATCCGCGCGCCGTTAATCCGCGCGCCGGCACTTGCAGACACTCGTCGCGCGCGGACGAAGACGAAGACCAAGACAATGATTCATCTTATGGAATGTTCAGCACCGCCACCGGGAACGGATACGGGGCTCCGATGCCGTCGTTAAACGTATCGTTACCGGCATTGCCGTCCAATATCAGTGACAACAGGGACGTGGCCGCGTCCAAATTGAACGTGTCGTTGCCGTTGCCCAGGCGGGTAACAAATCTCATGTTATTGGCCGTCGCGCCCAAGGTGACGGTGTCCATTCCACTACCGCCGCGGTAGGTGCCGTACGTGCCGCTATAGGTTCCCAATAACGTGACGTCGTTGTTGGTGGTGCTGGACGAGAAGTTCAGCG
>JBFILF010000261.1:0-7855 GCA_041599835.1 Pirellulaceae bacterium | reverse complement strand
TTTGGTGGCGTGCACCGACATCCATCATCGGTTTGATCCAGTGAGAGCCGCCGTCTATCGTCGGGCACTGCTGAAAATGGCGGCCTGGAACCCTGAACTTTACGGGCGAGGGACACTGGCGCATCCATCCATCAAAAATCGGCTGAGACAACTGGCCCATTTCAGTGTTTCACCGTCGGCTGCAACGGCTTTTCGGCGTGGATTTGCCTGGCGTCAAATCACATTTGTCGTTGTCACCGCATGTTTGTCAGCAATGATGCTGCTCTTGTGATTTTTGACCTTCCGATCATCAGGGATCGCAGGTCAGTCCCGTACGACGAATTTTTAGACGAGCTGGCAATTAAGCTGCGTTCAGTCCCGGAAGGGACGAAAGCATGTAGACGGTGGCGTGAGCCGCCGGATACGTGTCCGAAAACTAATCCAAGCCCCAGCGGGGCGACAGAAATTCGCCTCAAGTCCCGCAGGGACGGAAGCATGTAGCCGGTGGCGTGTTGCCACCGGATGCGTGTCCGAAACTAATCCAAGCCCCAGCCGGGCGACAGAAAATTCGCCTCAAGTCCCGCAGGGACGGAAGCATGTAGCCGGTGGCGTGAGCCACCGGATATGTCTCCGAAAACTAGTCCAAGCCCCAGCGGGGCGACAGAAATTCGCTTCAACGCGCGTGTGTGCTGGCCTTTACCGTAGTGCCCTGACCCTCCTCAGCCACGAGGATCAGACGAAGGGCTAGTGATTGCGCCGCGCAACCGGCAAGACGCTTATGTTTGGACGACTTTCCGCGCAATTCTCAATCAACACCGGACTTGGGGGCGAATCTGGCTTTATTCGTAAGCCACCTTCCAGTGACATTCTTTCACCCTGTTCGTCGCATGTCGGGAGCCAATCATGCGATCCGAAACCAAGCCAACTGAGATTCTGCGAATCGATCGGCAAGCCCAACAGGCGATTGCGGCAAGTCCTTATCTGAAGCCGTGGAAATTGACCGTGCACCGCGAATGCTCGGGCTGTCTGACTTTGCGAGGCCAAGTCAACTCATATTTTGCCAAGCAAATGGCGCAGGAGACGCTACGTTCGATTCAGGGCGTCGTTGAGATTGACAACCAGCTGGATGTCGTGTGGTCCTAATCCTACTTGGGTCCTAAGCCCACTTGATCGACTGGATTCGCCTTTTGATACTGATTGTCGATGTATTTTGGCAATCAAATCAGACTGAGGTGAACCATGTCCCGAACCGGGGTTGTAACGTTCAAGGGTAATCCGATGACGCTGGCCGGCAACGAATTGGCCCCCGGCCAGCAAGCGCCGCCCTTTAATCTGCATTATTTTCAGGACGGTATGCAGCAGCTGAAGCTGTCCGACCTGGCTGGCAAGCCTACGTTAATCAGCGTGGTGCCGTCACTTGATACTGGAATCTGTGCGATTCAGACCCAGAAGTTCAATGACCAAATCGGCAACCTGGGTGACGCGATAAACGCCGTCACCGTCAGCTGCGATTTGCCCTTTGCCCAAGGGCGGTTCTGTTCTGAAAACGGCATCGAAAACATGCGAACTGCCAGCGATTACCAGGACCGCAATTTCGGCGAGAACTGGGGGATGCTAATCGAAGAGTTGAAGTTGCTGGCCCGCGGCGTTTTCGTTTTGGACGGCGATGGAAAAATCGTTTACGCCGAAACTGTCGGCGAAGTCACGGAGGAACCGAATTACCCCGCGGCCATGGAAGCGCTCAACGGGCTACTGGCTTCGGCGTGATATCGGGTTGGCCTTCAGCCATTTGCGATTAGCATTTTGATCGCGGATTTGAGATTCGAAAGTGGTCGACATGGGGGTCGACCACTTAGAAAAGTCATTGGGTAAGCCGGAGAAGACAAAGTCCTCCGTGCAATCTCCACGGCTACGTCACCGAAGCGGCTCGCAAATACTCCCGGGCAGCATCCAGGGCGACGTTGATATTTTCCGGTTGCTTGCCGCCCGCTTGCGCCATATCCGGTTTTCCGCCGCCCCCGCCTCCGACAGCTGGCGCGACGTCCTTGACCCAGTTGCCCGCGCTAAATCCGCGCTTCACCAGGTCTTGGCTCAACCCGGCAACCAGCAGCACCTTATCCGCACTTTGGATTGAAGCCAAAAATATGGCCGATGGCTGGATTTTTTTCCTGATCTGGTCTATCCAGCCGCGCATCATATTCGGATTAGCGCCCGGCACTTCGGCAACTACGAGGTGGATATCGCCAACCATCGTGCATCGTTCAATTAATGATGATGCGTCGATCGTGACGGACTCTGCCAAAGCATCCAATTGCCGGTCAAGTTGATCAATTTCGGCCAGGATCGACTCGACCCGTGACGGTGTTTCCAGCATGGGCACGTTCAGTTGCCGGGCCGCTTGTTTCAGCAAATCACGGCACTGCTGGTGCGACAAGTTTTTGGAAGCGGTGGCGGATGCTTGAAAGGGAACATCGGCATCAGCCGCTTGGCCTGACGACAGCTGTTTTTTCAAATACTTGGCCCGTTTCATTCGATGCATTATGGCTTGGGGCACGTCGGCAGCGGCGCAGTTCAGCAGTTTGCACAGCCGATCCAACGAATCGCGAGTTTGCGACGCAAAATAAGTGGCCTTGTCGCCGGTAACGGCCACAATGCGCCGCGTGCCCGCCGAGACGGCTTCCTCCGAAATCAGTTCCAGTCGCCCGACTTGCGATGTGTTGTCCAAGTGCGTGCCGCCACACAGCTCTTTGCTGAATTCACCCATCGTCACCATTCGCACGGGATCAGGGTATCTTTCACCAAACAACATCATGGCACCCTGTTCTTTGGCCTGCCTCAGCGGCAAAATTTCGGCCACGATCGGAGTGGCTTGCTCAATGCGCTGGTTTGACAGATGTTCGATTTTCAGCAACTGTTCTTCAGCCACGGGTTCCCGGTTTGAAAAGTCAAATCTCAACCAATCGTCGGTGACTTTGGATCCCCGTTGCTGTGCATGCGATCCGAGTTGCTGTTGCAGCGCGTGATGCAATATGTGAGTGGCTGAGTGAGCTCGGCGAATGGCATCGCGACGCGCCGCGTCGACGATGGCGGAAACGTCGTCCCCGATCGAGATCGTCCCCACCGCGACTTGGCCAATGTGCACAATCAGGTCACCGTTGCGCTGCGTATCGTGAACTTCAAACTTGCCGTTTGGTCCATGGATCACGCCGGTGTCCCCGACCTGGCCGCCCGCCTCGCCGTAAAAAGGCGAGCGATCGAGAATCACCATTTGCCCGCCATCGCTCGTATCTTGGCCGGCCGACAGCGACTGGCACGTCGCGTCGCCGGAAACCAGTCCGCGCACCACGGCAGAAGATTCGGTTTCGCGGTAGCCCGTGAATTCGGTTTTTTTGACTTGGCGCTTGATTTCATCAATCGGGCCGAAGTCGCCCATCACGCCTTCGGCAATTTTTCCCGATTTGCGGCCGTGCGCCTCCATCGCCTGTCGGAATCCCTCCCAATCCAATTGGTAACCGCGCTCGCTGGCGATTTGCTCAAACAGTTCGGGAGGCACGCCATACGTCGTATACAGATCAGCGGTGCTATTGCCATCGACAACCTTGGCATCCGATTTTGTCATTGACGCAAAATACTTCTCCATGCGATCCAGGCCGTCGTCGAGGGTCGCCAGAAAACTGTTTTCTTCTGCATGAATAACATTGGCGACTCGATCGGCCGTCTCCTCCAGTTCTGGATACGGCACTTGCATCGCCTCAACCACGGCCGGCACAAGTTTAAACAGGAATGCTTCGCGCATGCCCATTTGGTGGCCGTCCAGCACGGCCCGCCGCAGCAATTGGCGGACGACATACGACGCTTTGTTCGGACCCGGATCGACGTTTTCGTGGATGGCAAACGTGCAAGCGCGGATGTGATCGGTGATGCGACGCATGCGACGGCCGTCATCGCTGGCAAATTCGTATTGAATTTGGCACACGTCCGACACGGCCTGAACAATACTTTTCAAGATGTCAATGTGAAAGTTTGTTTCGACGCCTTGCAGCGTGGCCGCCGTCCGTTCCAGTCCCATCCCGGTGTCGATGTTCTTGCTGGGCAGCGGCTGCAGGTTGTCCGGGGGGTCACCCACGCGATTGAACTGCGTGAACACGAGGTTCCAGATTTCCACTTCGGCTCCAACGTCGGGATGATAGAAAATTTCGCTGCACGGCCCGCAAACTCCGTCAGGTCCGTCGGTCGGCGCGCCGGCGGGCCAAAAATTTTCGTATTCATCCATCCGTCGTATTCGAGCCGCGTCCAGCCCCACATCGGTGTGCCAGATATCAAATGCCTCGTCATCATCCGTATAAACGGAAACCGTCAGCCGCTGAGGATCAATCGCCAACCATTTGCGGTCCGTCAAAAACTCCCACGCCCAGCGGATGGCATCGCGCTTGAAATAATCGCCAAAGCTGAAGTTGCCCAGCATTTCGAAAAACGTGTGGTGATACGCCGTGCGACCGACGTTTTCAATATCGCCCGTCCGCAAGCATTTTTGACAGGTCGTCGCCCGCGTGTATTCGAGATCGACTTTGCCGAGAAAATGATCCTTGAATTGATTCATGCCGGCGGGCGTAAAAATGACGGTCGGATCCCAAGTGGGAACCAACACGTCCGATTCGACCAAACGATGATCTTTCGTCTGAAAAAACTCCAAGTATTTTTCGCGTATTTCGTTGGTTTTCATGGGGGCCTTGTTGGCTGGACTCTTCATTCACTCAATCAGGCTTATGCAATATATCGGTATCGCAAAATGTGGACTAGGCACACGCGCCCGACCGAAGCTGAATGAAGTGACACGGCAAAGAATCAGTATGTTCGCCGGCCAATCCTTTCGTGAACGAGCGGCCCATCATCTAAGCACGAATAGCGAGCGAACGGATTACATCAATGGCACGAAAACCCGCGGGCCGGAAAAGCACGTCGCTGACAACGTCGATTCCAAGCGCTCAATCGCCTACCGGTCACTTGGCGCGTCACCGGTTTTTGCCGCAATCGAGATGCGCACCGGTTTGCCGTCGCCGGCGTCCGTCACCGTGACGTCGATTTGTTCAGACAGGTTGGCTACAGCGGCATGAAACTCGTCCGGCGATGAGACTCTTGTTTGGCCGACATGGCTGATACACCAGTCAGGCCGCAATCCGGCGCGCCAGGCGGGACTGTCGCGATTGACCTCAATGATCGCTACACAGCCAGACGGGTCCAGCAATGTATGCCGCGATTGAATATTTTCAATGGCGGTGGCGTAATCGACACGCAGCCCGCGCCAAGCTGGACGTCGTTGCGATTCAAAAATGGGCCGATTGGTTGAAACGCGGCGCTTAGCCAGTTGCAGGTCAACGGTTCGGGTTTTGCCATTGCCAGATTGAGTTGACTCGCGAGTCAACGTAACGCGAATTTTGCTGCCAATGTCACGGGCACTAATCAACCGCATCAATTGATCTGCATCTACAATGTTTACATTGTCTATTTTCGTAATGATTTCTCCGAATTGCATCCCAGCGGCCGCCGCCGGCGTTCGGGGAATGACTTCCGCAATCTGAACGCCGCGCTGCCCGGTGGCCCGCAGATCATCTGACAGATCGCGGGGGCTGATACCCATGAACCCAAATTCGGGCACCCGGCCCGCACGAAGTGCCTCAATCGCTCGATGAAAAACTTCGTCGACTGGGATCGCATGCCCAGGCGCGAAATCAGCCGACGGCGAAACGCCCAGCATGCTCGTCACGCCGATCAGTTGCCCGTCCATGTTGATCAAGGCGCTGCCGGCTGTTTCCCAGTTTAGTTTGGCATCAAACTGTAACAGCGTGCCGTATTGGTGTACGGTTTGTGTCTGCCGGCTGGCCGGCTCAGCCAATCGATCGGCGGGCTTTAACCCAGTGCCCGCGATGATTCCCCAAGCCGCGGAGGCATGCCCATTGCGGAGCATCGCCAGAGGATTACCCAGCACGATCGCGATTTGCCCCTGCCGAACGGACTGTCCAGGCGCCGCCAGCGATAAGCTCGTCAGGTTTTCGGCTTGAATTTTCAGCAAAGCCAAATCCGTCCAGGGATCGGCGGCCAACACTTGAACATCCTCGTAAACGCGCAGCGGTGCATTCGGGTTGGCGGCCCACACGTAATAGACGTTGTCGCTGATGCGGCCCAGCACTTGGTACGTCGTCAATATCAACCCGTCCGGATCGATTACGACGCCACAGGCCAGTTGATTGGGCAAAAATTCCGGATCGGTGGGATCACCAATCGACCCGCGGCGAACCCGAGAAATCGCCACCACGGCGTATTTTGTCGTTTCAATCGCGCGGATCACGGACGCTTCGATTTGGCGGATCGCCTGTTGATCCGCGGCATTTTGGTGGGGGGCCTCGGTGGATGGTTGCCCACCGATGGTTGGATGGCTTGCCGGTTGGGCCCAGGCGGGTCTATCGGCCGCCCCGACAATGGTAACCAGGGCCACCACAAAAAAAGCCGGCAGTCGCAACTGCCGGCGAACCGATTGTGTGGATTGACCTCGACCGCCCAGGGACCAGCGGGTCGAGTTAGGTCGGCGCCAGTCACGAGCCGGGGGCAACGGCGGTTTCTTCGACTTCCTGAACTTTTTCCGCGACGTCGTCAATGTACCCCCCAGCGGCGAAAATTTTGCTTTTGATCTCTGAGGTAATGTCGGGGTTTTCCGCCAGAAAATTGCGCGCCTTTTCTTTGCCCTGACCGATGTGGGTGTTGCCGTATTTGAACCAGGAACCGCTTTTGGAAATGATGCGATGCGCCACGCCCAGATCGAGGATGTCACCTTCATAGCTGATGCCATCTTTATGCATCATATCAAACTCGGCGATGCGGAACGGCGGGGCCACCTTGTTTTTGACAATTTTCGCTTTGACGCGCTGGCCCACCACCTCCTCGCCGTCCTTAAGCGAACCGATACGTCGGACGTCGATGCGGCACGAACTGTAAAACTTAAGCGCGCGACCGCCTGGCGTGGTTTCCGGGCTGCCGAACATCACGCCGATCTTCTCCCGGATCTGGTTAATGAAAACGGTGCAGGTTTTGCTCTTATTGATGGCCCCGGTCAGCTTTCGCATCGACTGGCTCATCAAACGAGCCTGCAGTCCCACGTGACTGTCACCAATCTCTCCCTCCAGCTCCTGGCGTGGCACCAGTGCGGCAACCGAATCGATGACGATTATGTCCACGGAGTTGGACTTGATCAGCATTTCGCAAATTTGCATCGCCTCTTCACCACTGTTGGGTTGGCTGACCAGCAGCGTATCCAGCTGGACGCCCAATTTCTTGGCCCAGGTCGGATCAAAGGCGTGTTCCGCGTCAATGAAGGCGGCAATGCCGTCGTTTTTCTGGGCTTCGGCAATGCCGTGCAATGCCAAAGTCGTTTTGCCGCTGGACTCGGGTCCAAAAATCTCGATGATCCGGCCGCAGGGCAGGCCCTGGCCGCCGAGGGCGATATCCAGCGCCAAACTACCGGTGGAGATGCCACGGATTCGTGAATTGCCGGCGTTGCCCAGCGACATGATGGCGCCGTCGCCAAATTGTTTCTCAATCTGCTGAACGGCCGTCTTGAGATGCTCGTGCTCATTGAGCATCGCGTCAACCGGCGTCGTCTTGGTTTTCGGTGCCGATTTGGTGGTTTTTGCCTTCTTGGCCATCGGTCGACTCCTCTCGTTTGATGAATTTAGCGAATGTTTCGCGAGGCCGTTGCGCGACGCCCGAGTAGCGGGTTTAGCGGTTGCCGCGGGCGAATCGGCTGAAACCGTTTTCGGTTGGTGCGACGTTTGATTTGACATGGGACTGCTCCATCGTCGGTTGTTGAAACGTGCCCGCGCAG
>JBFILF010000260.1:0-7911 GCA_041599835.1 Pirellulaceae bacterium | reverse complement strand
CGATATTAAGCCCATCGTTGCCCGCTTGTTGGGGCTACAAACGCATCCGGCAGGGCCTTTACAATGAAGGGATTGAAAAAAAGAAGAACCAGCCATCAAGTGAGAAAGCCTGCAATGGTCGATTTCAAATACATCTACACAGGCCTGTGCGGCATGGCTCGCGCTCATCAAGCCAACGCCATGGCGGGACACCTCGGAGCGGCGGTCGTCACCGGGTATTTCATTAGTGAAGAATTGCCCGAACTCGACGAGCAGGTGTACGCCGCCATCGAACACGAATTGGATCTGATTGCGAGAGGAGAGGAGGCGATTTGGTACGACGCCGAAAAGGCCGGCATCAGCATCCCGAAAATGTTTGAAGCTTTCCCTGACGAGCCTGCGGGTGAAGCCGACATCGGGGCCATTGCCAAAGCTCTCGACGCCAACATCGACCAGATGCGCCAATCCGGGCACAACGTGATTTTTTCCTCAATTGCCATTCGGGCCATGACGGAGCATTCGCAATTGGCCACCGAGTCAATTGTCACGGGAATCGAAAAGCTGATTGCCAAGTTCGACCAGGCGGGGCCAGGCCGCGGTTATTACGGCAAAGAGCAGGGCTGGGTGCCCGGCAACGAAGTGAAACTGGATGACGAAAGCGACTTTCCCGCTTATCGCAACCAGCAGGAAATGGTCGATGTTGTCATCGACGAACTGATTCGATCAGCAGCCGTTCGTCGTCAAGGATATGGCGGACTGTTCCACATAATCAATCATGCAGCGGCCATCACCGAACTTTCGCGGTTCGGCTATGAACAATTGGCCAATCGCGGCCTGAAGGCCCACCATCAGCATGTTCGACTGTGGCGTTCACTGCCCGATGTTGAAAATGAACTGGGGCCGCTCAAGGCGGCAGAATATGATCCGCGAAATCCGGAGTACTGGAAGGGCGATCGTTCGACGCAATGGTCAGGCCATTTGACGCATCGAGTGAAGACGATCTACGGTCTCTTCACGTTGCTCCGATTTGTTGAATCCGAAGCGAAGAAAAAGCAGGCGGAACAACAATTTCTATACTTGATGGGCTGATCAGGAACTGATCGAACTGCGGCCTGTTACGGGACTTTCACGCCCTCGTTTTCCAGTTGCACGACTTGTTCCATTTGCCGCAAAAACTTTTCGATCTGATGCGAACCTGTGAGATGGACGCGGGGCGTGTCCGCACCGTACTGCCGGATGCGCTTCATCACAAAAGGTTGTGTCACGGCCGGGTATCGCCAGATGTATCGGAAAAATGCCCGATCCAGTTTCTGTCCGCCGGGAGCATCGGGCCGGCGTTGATCATCAACCGTCCATTTGCGTTTGAGCACCCGCCACAAACAGATCCATCTTGATCGTTCAATCACAATAATGCTGTCGGCGGCGGGTATTCGCAGATCCAGAGAATTTTCAAAGGTGCCGTCCATGACCCAGGTTGGCTCCTGTATCAAGCGCGAAACGACGCTCCGCCATTCAGATTGCGAAGTGGCAATCCAGCCCGGCTTCCAAAAATGAGCGTCGAGATGGACGGCGGTCAGGCCTAGAATCCGCGCCAGGCGAATCGCAAACGTGGTTTTGCCAGATCCACTGGATCCAAGTACAAGGATCCGCTTGGATGCCGCTATCCGGGCAATCGAATCGCGCAAGTCCATCGATGATCAGGCCCGAATGTGTTTTCGTTCAAAGTAATACCAATACATATCGTACTGGGTCGTGGCGAGATCGTGACCGATCAGCTGTGCGATATCGCAATACCGCATCACCTCACGGAAGGAATCTCGATCAACGGGGTATTCGCAATTGACGAGCGATTGGGTTCCATCCTCGAAGGGGTTGCGTCGCACCTCGTGGTTTCGGTGCCAAAAAGCCTTGGACACTCGGCAAATCTCATTCACAAAAAATCTGCACGTTTCCGGTGGCACCATGCCAAGGCTGTTTTCGTTGATAAACAGATCGACCGACGTGTCGTCCAGTTTGCTCAATTCAAATGACGGACGCAGAATGAAATCGTATTCCCCAAGGCTGCTGGCTGTCAGTTCCCCTTCGCCGTACAACAGGAATCGTTTGTCAGGGAAACTTGACATCAAATAATACATGGCGCAACACAGACATTCCGGAAGATCGAACGCGACGTACGTGCACTTCGAGAATTTGCGTGTCAGGAAATAGCAAAGCCGCCCAAAGCCACTGCCCAATTCGCCGAAGACCGGACGGTCGGTGGACACCAGACCCGCCAACAGCCGGGCGTAAAATTCACTGTACACGGAAAATGGCAGAATCAGGTGGTCATTGACCATGGCTCCGCCTTGATTTCCAAAGCGGGGCATCGTCAGTTCCGCCAGGCTCCGACCGTTGCTCTCAAACGTTTCCCACCACTGGATCAGCTGAGCCATGGTGTGTTGTTCAAAATGCCTGGTTTTGCGGCCGGACGCCTGAAGTTTGGAAAAGATCCACGATTCGCCGATCCCGGTTGGCCGATCCCAGGCACCAAAATTTGCCAGGAAAAAGTGAAATCGCTCGATATCGTCGTTTTGAAAACCTTCGACAAGTGGCGCATAGACCGACTCGGTGACGTTTTTCCAACCGCCGCCCGGCAGAAACATCGCGTCCTGCTTGGTCTGATCCTGTTTGGCCTGCCGGTAGGCGGCAAAAATCCGTTCAATCAACGGCCGTTCGCCAGCATCGGGTTCAACCTGGTCGTAAACGCACAGCTTGATGTCATGTTTTGAAAACGCCGGCTGTCGTTCCCACAGCGCATTAACCAGGTTGCGATATGCACTCTTACCCCACGGCCTCAACAACAACGCTAACAGCCAGGAAGCGCCATCGGCACCGGTCGCCCGAATGCGGTCCAACAATTTCGGCTTTAATCGCGCCACTGGTCTCGTTAGGTCAATAATCGGTTAGTTGGTGTACTCGCGAGGATCCGGGGTGATCCATTTCGACTGCTGGCAAATGTGCTATGAGGCAGCAAAAAAACAGCAGGCCCAGGCCAGGGCTCCGTTTAGAGGATTAGTCCTTTAATGTGTGCGGCCGATTCAGGTCGTTTTCGGATCGTCACTGACCATAATCAACCCGAGGGCAACTTGAACAGACGCCAACCGGATTCTGCGGCCTGTGTCGATGATGTGGCTTGTCAAATTGCCACGGCGCACGTCAGTTTCGGATTCGCTCAGACTCGAAACTAACATCCCTGCAAAGGCTGTCAAGGAATTCCAGGAATTGATTTATAATAGATGTCGACACACGTCAGCACATCCTTCACATCTCGCAACGGCGATCCAATCGGCAGGGCAAAACGCTGAATTCACCGTTCCTGGTTGGATCGAAATGACAGGATTCGGTCATCGTTCAAACGATTTAATCGCGTTAAAGGCATCCTGATCATATCCAGATTTTGCATCGTCATCGTCGACCCTTACTCTTCCGGCGCCATGTTGGCCGACGCGCTGCAATCGCGCGGTGCCACCTGCATAGCCGTCGAGAGTTCTGTATTGCTGCCCGAGCTGATGAAATCGCGGTTCGAACCGGGTGCCTTTCCGGATATTGTTCAACACGATTCAGACTTGGAGCAAACGCTGGCGGCCGTAAAGTTGCACCATCCGACACACGTGATGGCTGGAGCCGAGTCGGGGGTCGAGTTGGCCGAAAGGATGGCAGCGCAATTGGGCTTGCCCGGTAACGATCCAGAACGGATCGAGGCTCGGCGCGACAAATTCCTCATGAATGAGGCCGTTCGAACCCGGGGGCTGGCAACTGCCGACCAATTTCGAGCTAACGACGTCGAGGAAATACTCGACTGGATTCAAAACACATTGGATTGGCCGGTGATCGTGAAACCTCCCAAAAGCGTCGCGTCGGACCAGGTATTTTGCTGCTCCGATGAAAACGCCGTGCGCATTGCCGCCCAGCTCATTTTGTCCTCGGAAAATGTGTTGGGTGAACGAAATCCGAATGTACTCGTTCAAGAGTTTTTGGCCGGCACCGAGTATGCCCTCGACATTGTTTGCTGCGAAGGCCAGAAAAAAACCACGGCGATATGGAAGTACTCCCGTCCCGAGGGCGGCGACCAGGAAAGTTGCACCGGCTACAATGCCATGACCTTGATGCCATATTTGGGGGAGCGGCAGCAGGCGCTGGAGGCTTACGCCTTTGACGTGCTCGACGCGCTTGGCATTCGTTTTGGCCCGGCACATTGTGAACTGATTTGGAGAAACGACCGACCGGTCCTTGTGGAAGTCGGGGCCCGGCTGACTGCTGGAAACAATGCCGTGCTGAGCCGGATCTGCGGCGGGATTTGTCATTTGGACGAAACGGTGGAGGCGATCCTCGATCCGCAACATTTCCTGACCACGTTGAATCAGCAACCGCGCTTGCAACGCCTCGCGGCGAACGTGTTCCTGACCCCGCAACGAAAGGGCCGCCTGATCCGCGTTCATGGCCTGGACACCATCCGTCGGCTGCCAACGCTGCACGGATTGTCTGTGCGGGCTAAACCCGGCGATAGGATCGATCGCGTTGCCGGCCTGGTGACGCTAGTTGACAAAGACGCACGGGCGATTGAACGTGACGTGGGTGTCATTCGGGCATTGGAACGTCAAGGCATATTCGAAGTGGAACAAGAGACCTCGGCATAAGCCGGACAGCGATTGGCAAACAAACATGAAGTTAACGGACAGCACCGAATTGTTGAGTCGGGAATACTATCCGCATATCGAGGCGCACCGGCCGAAATTGCTGGCAATCCTGGAGCGGACCGGCACCCCGATCTTTCTTTGCGAACGCGAAAACTTCGTCGACCGATTCCGGACCTTGACCGAATGCCTCAGTGCGCGGTGGGGAGACCATATTGTTGGGTATTCGTTCAAGACCAATTACCTGGTCGCAAAATCTGGAATCGTCCGCCAGTGCGGTGCCTGGGCTGAAGTGGTGTCCGGTCACGAATATCGGCTTGCCCGAGAGCTCGATTTTCCCGGGACCCAAATCATCTTTAACGGGCCGCACAAAACCGATGACGATTTGTACAACGCTTTCGGTGACGGCGCCCTCGTCAACATCAATGATCACGACGAACTTGAGCGAATTGTAGAGATCACGTCTGCCGCGCCGTCGCCCATCGAGGTTGGAATTCGCCTCAGTAGCACCTTGCCCAGATTGGGTCACAGCCGATTTGGATTTTCGCTGGAAAACGGAGAAGCTGCCGAGGCGGCCAAACGCATTGAACAATGTCCGACCTTGAATCTGGTGGCGTTGCACACGCACTTGTATGGTGACACCGACGACGCCAACATCTACAGTTTAGCGGCTACCAGGCTGGGCCAGTTCGCGCAGCAGCAAATACCGAATTTCCAATCGAGACTGAAGTATATTGACTTGGGCGGAGGGTTCCCGGCGCATAGCCCGAAGCCCAAGAGCCGCGAGTCCTGGCACCCGCAGCCGATCGACACTTATATCGGGGCCATCAGCGATGCCTTGCATCCCTATTTTCCGCCATCCGGTCCACGTCCGCCGCTGGTGGTCGAACCGGGCCGGTATTTGACGTGTGACGGCATTATTCTGGTCCAACGTGTCTTACATGTGAAACAGCGGGACGGCAGGCAAGTGGTTAACTGCGACGGCAGTATCTCCATGGTCCCGCTAACACATTATTGCCCGCAAATCATTCGCGCATTTACCCCCGAATTGCACGAGCGCAGCGGCAACGAAGCATCCACGATCATCCATGGATCAACTTGTCGCGAAAATGATATTTTGTACGAGGGCGTGTTTCCGGCGACGGAACCCGGGGATTTTTTGGTGCATTTTGCTGTCGGTGCTTACAACTCCAGCCTTGGTCCGGATTTTATCTATGCGTCTCCGTCGCTGGAGCTGTTCTGACAAGTACGCGTAATCGCGACCATCTCGCCGACATTAAATTGAGGCATTCACATCGCCGTCCACGTTGCGGCGGACGTGCACAATTCGATGGTGGAAATGATCGGAAATCACCACCTCATCACGATTCAAAAGTGCTGCCCACCGGGGTTGGTACAATCTCGGCAACTGCGAGTCGGGCAGGTCGGTAATATCCCACAGCAGGCGGCCGGCCATGGTCGCTGCCAGCACCCGATTGTTGCCTGTGTCAACGATAACCAACGTGCCGTCTGGATTGACCTCTGAATATTTTGGCAGGTTCAACCTCAACACGAAATCTCCTCCGTCGATCGTCGAAACCTCGTCGAGGCATTTGCCCTGGCTGTCGACAAACAGAATTCGATGATTGCCGGTGTCGCAGATCAGGAGACGACCGTCATCAAGCTGTTGAGTACTGTGCGGATCGGAAAGATTGACGGTGTCATCGCCACCCACCGCGCGCCGAACATTTCCTGACCAATCAACTTCGAAAACGGCGTTTTGCGGTGAATCAGCGATGAGAAGATTGCCGTTGGGCAGGTACCGAACGTCGTGCGGATCCTCCAGGGGTTGGACGCCATTCCATTTAACTTCCGAAAGCTCATTCATGATTTGGCCGTTCGGACCAAGTTCAACAATGCGGCCGCCACGCCCGTCGGCAATCAACAGCGACCCGGACGGCGTTGACCGCACGCACCTGGGCCAGAAAAGTCCCACGTCGCCACATTTGATTTCTTGCGGCGTGCATCCCGCCGCCGCGGTGACGATTCGGTAGTTTGCCGTGTCGGCAATCAGATATTGACCCGCGGCCGTCATTTCCACCGAACGCGGAAAACAAAAATGTCGCCGAGTTCGGATTGGATTGCCGTATTGCCAGACCGTCTGCTGCTGGTGATCCCATTCAACGACCCTCGCATTACCGCTGTCGCAAACGAGCAAGTTGCCGTCCCGGTTAAAATCCGCGTAAACTGGATCGCACAATTGCCCCGTGTCAGGACCAACCTGAATGCTTTTCCCTTCGGCGTCCACCACCAGCAATCGGTGGTTACGCGTGTCAGTTATCAATCGTCGTCGGCCGTCGGTCAGTTCCCGGGCGCAGGTGGCACCGGAAACTCGGTCTGGCGACTTGGCCGGATCCCCCGCATTGCCGAACTGCCATGTGATTTCGCCCTGGCGGTCGAGCTCCCAGATGGCGTGGCAAAATGCGTCCGCTACCAAAATCGTGTTCGTCGAAAGCAACTGAACACTGGACGGCACACCCAGAACATCTCGATTGCGCGGCAGCAGCCAAAGCAAACGACCTTGCCGATCAATTTCCACAATGTCCAGACGTCGCGATCGATCCAGGAACACGATCAGAAACGTGTCCCGGTCGGTCCAGGAGACGATGCGCGGCATAAATTTGCTGAGTGAGGTCAAATCGATGCGCTTGTCGATGTTTCCGCCTGGGGAGCACAGCAACAATTCCCAGGTTGTCCTGCGAAGAACAGCGATGGAATCACCGGCCACCAGGCAGCCATAGCCGTCGCTGATACCCAGTTCCGACGTGTCAAAAACAGTATTGCCGCGCGGATCCACGCGAATCGTTCGATACTCCATGCGGAACGGAATTGGTTTTTCCGAGCAGAGTTCGTCGACAATCAGATACGATCCGTCAATTGCCTGCGCTGCATAAATCGGAGACGGCAATCGTGTTACTTCGCGATCGCCGTGGCGAGGCGCATATTCGATTCCCAGTTCTTCGATGACTGACCAACCCATGGAGTCTCTTTTAATTGGTTTGAATCACGATATCGGTAAACGTCTGTGTGAGCGAAGGTCGGAGCGTACGCAAATTCATTTTCTATTTGAAACTGGTCTCCAGGCCGGACAAAAGTTGTTCGAACGCCAATGAATCAATTTGCGACACAAAGTGGAGCGCTGCCTCCCGTGATTTGCGGGAACATTGCTGGTAGATTTCCGCGTCGCCCAGCAATTCTGACAACGCTTGGCTCCATGGCT
>JBFILF010000259.1:0-7947 GCA_041599835.1 Pirellulaceae bacterium | reverse complement strand
TCCAACAACATTTCCAGGTAGCTGCCTTCGTCAACGTGCAGACTCAAAGCGACCGCCTTGACTCGCTCGTCAAAAAACAGGTGCAACGGTCGTCGCAAATTTGCTAAAGGGCCGGCAAAAAATCGAGTCGACTCCTCGCTCAACAGCCCCGCCGGCACGAACAACAAGTTGACGTCGCGGTTGGTATCGGTTCGTTGCGCAAGTGCCGCCATGCTGCCGGTGAGCGACACGGCGCCCCGACCGGTCAACGACTGCTCAATCAAATCCCGGGGGCCGATCGCGATTTTGGTGACTCGTTCTGAATCCGGCGGATCAAAATAAAACAACCAATCTGATTTGCGATAAACGTTGTCGTCTCCAACTTGCTCCGCCGCAGCGCCGACAAATCGTTTCAGCACTTCCTCCTGCGACAACGGCGGATCCAGCTCAACCACGAACATCGTTTGGTAGCTTCCGGTGTTGGATGTGTGGAGCGAGATGAGCAATTGAGCGATCTGCTGCTCGGAAAAATCGGCGAAGGACTGGAATTGGCGTTTCAGATTTAGAATATTTGGACCCAATGCCTTCATAAACAAATTCGACTGCTGGCGGCTGGCAATTTGTTGCGGACGCAAGGCAAAAATAAAATCCGGTGACGCGGGCAGTAACGATACGTCGATCGGCGGTCCCAATGTCGGTGATTCCCAAGGCAGTTGTCCGTTGTCATCCACCACTCGCTGATTCAAATAGGGCCGTCCGGAATGCTCCGCAACTAGATGAGCCGTGTCTGGCATGCCACCGGAATCGTTTTTAGCCGCCGCACTGTCGGTCACACTCGACGTCTTGTCACGACCGTTGGATGAATGGTCGGCCGTTGGCGAATCGTCGCTCGTGAACAGTTGGCTCAGCACGAGTCCCAACAACACGGCGATCACGATGATCAAGCTGCCTAGGGCGGCGGTCTTTCCGGCGGTCCAGTCGGATGGTCGACGGTCACGGACTATCGGTGTCCCGGCCAGTTCCGCATCGATTTGCGAGAAATCAATCTCGGCAGCGGGACCCGCTCGTGCCGCCGTGGCGGCTGTGGATTTAACGCCTGCTGGTTCGCGGCGGTTGTTCGATTCCGGTTTGGCAAAAAATGGGTGCTCGCGCTGCTTGCGCGATATGGCCTCGTCCAAATGCCTGGCGGAGGCCGACGGCGGTTCGACGTCTTTGGCCAGCGATTGCGCTTCTACGATCGACGCCAAAAGTTGTTGCACGACCCCGATGTCCTTTAATTCGGATGACAAATCCGCGGTCAACAACATGGGCAATAACTGAGTGAGCGAATCGGGCAAATCATATTTTTGGCAACGCGTAACTAGCGCCTCAACTTGCTTGATTCGCTGGTCGGATTCTATCGTGTCGATCGCCGGCGGTTTTCCCGAGAGCATGCGAAACAACACGGCGCCGAACGAATACAGATCGGTGCGAGCGTCCGATGGTCGCTGACGGCTGATCAGCGGCGACTGGAAATGGCAAGCCGCATCTTGATCCTCGTCCTGGTTGAAGTCGGCCGACCGAATTCCGAACGGCCAGAGGATACTTGCCATGCCGCCGGGACGGATCCAAACGGTGCCGGTCCACAGTCCACCATGGGTCAGGCCGGCCTGGTGGATCGCTGCCAGTCCCAACGCGAGTTGTTCTGCCGCCTGGCAGGCGGCCAACCACGGCAACCGGCCGCGCCGGGGCAGTTTCGCAAACAACGATTTTCCTGGCGGGTCATCCAGCACCACGAAGTGATATTCGGGGCTGGCCACCGTTTCGAAACAGCTCACCACGAACGCGTGCCGGATTTTGGCGGCGCGGTCGGCCCGCTGCTTCACCAAAGGCCACGCCTGTTGTGGGTCGTCTTCCTGGCCCGAGTAAAACACGAGTCGCACGGCATGCCGGGAGGCCGAATGAACCGCCCGAAAGTTGCCGGCCATTAATCCGTCGGTGACGCGATCGTGAACGACGTATGCATCAAATTGAAAAGGTCCACAGTGTCCGGCGGCGAGAATCCGGGCCTGGTACTCACTTATTTCTCCTTGGCTGACCAGCCATTGCAGGGGCTGGTGGTTAGCGGGCGACAACTGCTGGTCGTCCGTTGCCGGGCATTGGGAAGCCAATCGCGCCAGCCGCGATTGCGGAATAAGCCCGCTTTCGGAGATTCGTTGCCAAATTGTCTCGTCGCTTTGGCTCATCAACGGTGCATCATCCCTGGTCGATAATATCAACTCATTTGGTTTGTTCTGCCGTGCCGGCTCGCGTCGTTTTGATGTTAAGCCATCGAATCGCCCCTTGCAAAACGGCCCTCATCAGGTTGCACGACCGGCCGTTATGAAGTTGCATGCTTTTCAGAAATCACGATCGATCTCGCACAGGCAATTTTCCGGTATGTACGATTCGCGTCTGGCAAGTTATTTTAGGGCGAATGCGTCACTTGCCGAGACCTCCTTTTCTGATTGGCCAACCCCTTACCGATGCAAACCCAAGCGCCGAATGTTGACAGTCCCGTCGTGAGCCCCGCCGATGCACAGTCGCCCAAGCGCCATGAACCTGCCAAGGGGATGCAGTCCATGAAAGCCTCGGAGGCCGTTCAATACTTCTTTAACCGCGCCGCAGATCAGCTGGGTCTGTCCGACAGCGTTCGCCGCCTGCTGATCATGCCCAAGCGAGAATTGACGGTCGAAGTTCCGTACGAGCGCGACAACGGTGATCTGGAAGTGCTGGTCGGTTATCGCGTGCAGCACAACAACGCCCGCGGCCCAATGAAGGGCGGGCTGCGATACCACTGGGAGGTCGATCTGGACGAAGTCCGAGCGCTGGCATCGCTGATGACCTGGAAAACGGCTGTGGTTAATATTCCTTACGGCGGCGCCAAAGGGGGCATCTGTGTCGATCCGCGCGAATTAAGCCGCAAAGAATTGGAACGCGTGACGCGAAAATTCATCGACCAGATTCATGAAGTTATCGGGCCCGACAAGGATATACCGGCGCCGGATATGGGCACCAATGCCGAATCGATGGCCTGGATGCGCAACCAATGGGAAAAATATCACGGATTCAATCCCGCCTGTTTCACTGGAAAACCGGTCGAGGACTATGGCGCCAAGGGCCGTGAAGAAGCCACCGGACGCGGTTGCGGCATTCTGGCGTTTAAATTGTTGAAACGGATGGGTCACGATCCTTCGAAAACGCGGGTCGCCGTGCAAGGTTTCGGCAACGTCGGTGCACACGCGGCCAAGTTCATGCACGAATCGGATTTCAACATCCAGGCCATCAGCGACGTCAGTGGTGGTTACTTCAACCAGGACGGTTTGAACATTCCGGAAGCCCTTCGGTACACCATCAAACACGGCTCGCTCAAGGGCTACACTGGCGGCCAGTCGATATCCAACGAACAACTGCTGGAACTGGACGTCGATTTGTTGGTGCCGTCCGCCGTGGGCGGCGTGATCACCAGTGACAACGTTGACCGGGTCAAAGCCAAGTACATTGTCGAGGGCGCCAATAACCCGATTTTCGCTGACGCGGATGAGAAGCTGTTTGAGCGGGGCGTGGTGATCCTGCCCGATATTCTGGCCAACGCCGGCGGTGTTTCCGTCAGTTATTTTGAATGGGTGCAGAACCGCCAATACTACAGCTGGGATCTCAATCGCGTTCGACAGCAACTGGATTCGATCCTCAGCAACGCCTTTGAAGACGTTTGGCAACAGGCCAATGAATACAACGTCAGTTTGCGGACCGCCGCCTTCATCATCGCCATCAAGCGGGTCGTGCGGGCCGTAGAATTTAGCGGTATCTGATCCCGCACCATTTAATCCGGCACAACGCTCATCGCCGAGGCTTACACCATGTCCACGCGCTTGCGGACTCGACGACTCTTGCGATGGCATTCTTCGCACACGCCGGTGATGATCAGCCGGTGTGTTTTGACGCGAAAATCTCGCTCGGCCGCCACGCGATTTCGCAACTCAATCAAATCGGCACTCTGAAACTCCAATAATCGCCGGCAGTCCGTGCAGTACAAATGATCGTGCTGCGGGTAACCATAATCGTGCTCGTAAACCGTGCGCCCATCCAGGATTAGTTTTCGCAGCAGCCCGGCATCCACAAACTCGGACAACGTACGATACACCGTCGGTCGGCTGACATAGCCGGTTTTGCCCCTGGCCGGGAGCCGGTCAATCAACTGGTCGGCGTCGAAGTGTTCGTGTTTGGAAAACACATGCTTGAGGATGGTGCGCCGCTGGGGGGTATTTCGCATGCCACGACTCTGCAGGAACTCATCAAACCGCTCCTGTGGAGACAGTGCCACATCGATCGGGTCGAGAGATGAACGAGCGTCAGACATGGACATGCAGAAACAAACTGACCGATTCGGCGCCGCAGACCGGCATTAACTGCTCAATCACAACACCTAATGTAACCCAGAATGTGGCGCGTTTGTAGAACTCACAAATTATTTTGGCGCTGACGCCACCGTCGCTTGAGCCAGTATGGGCCATGCCATGCCGTCCATGATAGGCCAACAAAAAACCCGACCGGGTCGCAGGTCGGGCGTTTCAACGGATCAATTATTTCCCGCGGCGGCATGAGTGAAAACGCGGGCCACCAATGGCATCAAAACGCCATCGGAAGTATCAGGCGATTTCGTCCAACATTCGCTCAACTGCCTGTTCGAGTTTCTCGGCGGTCTCGTACTGGCCCGTGGCTATTTGATCACGGATCTCGGCCACCCGCTCCGACCGGATGCCGGAGGTTTCGTGCAACTGGGCCGCCATTTGGGCTTCGTTGGAGATCTCGATTTGATCGGCGGTATCGATTTGTGCGGCAACCGATTGACGCTCCACCGCTTGCGGTTTGGCGGTCAGGTTGATTGGCGAAGTTGTATTGATGTTCGAGGTTCCTCGGATCTGCATGGTCATCTCCCGTCGTGGGTTTTGCGGCAAACTAACCAGTCCACGGATTGTCCGCTCGGACAACCGCTAACTGGTTGCAGCCTGGGGGGCACATCTTCGTTTTGCTGCGGGATACTCGCGGGAGGTCGACATCAACGTCGGCGGCCCGCCCCAACTTGGTGGCGGCCCAATTCTGCTGAAAAGTCGCAAGCAAGTATACCTCAAAGTTTCCGGTGGCGCTACGTTCCATGTCGATGACGTGCCTCCGTTGCCAGCGAGTGCTGACGGTGCAGACGCTCGGAAAGTAACATCGGTTATCGACAGGGGACGCTAGCAATTTTCAACCGTTCCTTTTTGCAAACTATTGTTCCGCTCGCAGGCTACTTTCGCATTTGTAGTATCTGTTAGGTCTCAAAAATTTATTGCGGCGATCCATCGCCCGATTGATCGGTTAAACCCAGTGAAACAATTGGCCAACTGTGTTTTAGGGTATTTCACTCATAAATCGGTTGACAAACCGGCAGCTTGTGCTTCGACAACGAATCACTCCGCAAACGGCGGTCCAAACAGCAAAAAATTTTAACTTGTTGCGATTCGGTGTAAATTTCCTGGCAAATCAAGTGTCCTGGCTGATGGCACTTCAATGCTGGTGTGCGGTAGCTTTGAAAAAACGAAATGCTAGTAGTCCCGTCCGTACAGCCGCTAAGGCCGCGAATGTTTTGCAATCGGTGTCGGATGCGAGTGATTTCCAACCGCCCCTGATAGGTTAGGGACTGCGATTTGAACGCTGAATCGGATGCGATTAATCAGTTAAAGATCTCGATTGATCGGCGCTTTTTGCTATTTCAAAAATATCGCGGGCTTAAGTAAAACTTTTTGTCGTACAAAACGTAGAACGGACAAGCCGAATGGCGGTGCAAATCAATTGCACATCCCGGTTCGCTAACTTTCCTAACCTGTGCGACTGGGCCATTCATCAATTCAATATCGAATTGCGGCAGGGATCGCCGATGAAATCCTTTCAGCGAGGACCTGCCGATGACGCAACGAGAAATCACGCCCCCCCGAATCGATCTGTCCAGGATGCCGGGTGAAAGCCCGATGCGGATCAGCATCGAAACGTTCTTCGATTATTGTTTTTGGTTGGCCGAAGAACTTCAGGACTTGGAAGCCCAATACGACCCTTACCGCAATCTAGCCGGTTTTGATTGCGATATTCCCTTCCCAGACGATCTGGCCGCCGAGTGGACGTAAAGCCACGCTGATCACCAAACGCTATGCTTGGGCTGCGCGCTTGGTTTGCGCTAAGCGAATATTGCTAAGGAAATCTTGTTGGCAATATTGACTAGTCCTCAAGCCATTGGGCGACGGCTTGAATCATGCCTGCGTCGTCTAGCGTCGTATCGACGATTACCAACTTTTCTTTCGCATCAACGCCGCGATAAGCTTCGAGCACTTCGCCGGTCGACGTCTCACCGCAAATCCAGGTATGGCGCGGCGCGCCCATGGCCAAATACCGCGGGATGTCTCCATACCGCGAGCCGCCGGGGAAGAAATTGGGGTCGAACAACTCCAACTCTTCAAACCGAAATCCGCCGGTGTTGACGGCCAGCCGCTCGATGCGGTCGCCGAGAATAGCGGCCGCCACGATGGCCACCGGCGCCGTATCGTCCAGCGCGACGATGGTTTTGACGTTATCCAGATGCACTACCAGATTGACAACATCGCGCACGCGCGAAGCAAATATGGGGCGGTTGTAACCGTAGGTGTAGGCCGCAGCGTCCCGGCCATTGGGCACCTGTCGATTGAGCACCGGCTGGTCAATCGATTGCAGGAATTCTCCCTGCATGAACATGTCGATTCCCAAAACCGAATAGCCCTGAGCCCGCAACAACCGGACGTAGTCGACGGGATTGCCCTGTTCGTCCAGCAAGTGTCGTTTGCCGTCGCGATGCAGCCACAGCACGCAGTTGCTTGATAGCTCGTCGGCATCGTTGACACACAATGAGTGAAATACGTGATTCAATTGACCATCGACAATTCGGGACTTGAAAAATGCGTCGTCGCCGCCCACTGCCGCTTCGACGTCGCTATCCAGTGAGGCAGCCCTCGTCGCCCAGCCCGCATCGTAATCTGCGGCCAGGCCCAGCAAATGCAGCAGACCCTCCCGTTCCATCTGAAAGGGAACAGACTGCGCCCCCAGTTGCCGCTGTGTGTTGCCAGCCCAATAACTGAGCAGCTGCTTTTCCAAGTCTTCGCCGCCGGACGGCGGCAGATGATCGTCACTCCATACGGTCAATTCTTCCCGTGGCAGAAATTCGATGGGTTGTTCTTCGGTCGGTCCGTTCAATGCCAGGTGCCGGTTAAACCAACGGTACATGGCTTCCCGCGAGACCTGGTTGTAGTTGTGCCCGAACTCCGTCCGCGCCGTCAAATGAACGTCTTCCGAATTTCCGATGAGCCCGTACAGTTGCTGCAATTCGGGAAACCCCTTTGTCTCCATTTCCTTGGTCCAATCATCAGCTGCCGTCAAACCAAGTGGCTTGGGAGCAAACAGGGCGGCGAATTCCACATTGCCGGTTTCAACTCGCAAGTTGCAGGCATTTTCGCACGTGCAACCGCCTTGCATCGCCGTCGACACCATCACTGCCGGAAATGCGACTGCCGGCCTGGGGTCGATGGCACATACGATAAACGTCTGCGTGCCGCCGCCGCTGGATCCAGTCACCGCCAATCGCGAGGGATCGACCTCGGGCAGCGACTCCAGGAAATCCAACGCGCGAATTGAATTCCAAGTCTGAAGTCCCATGACGGATTGCAAATGGGATTCGGCGCGCGGACTAAACAGTCCCCAACCAGCCGGACCGTTCATTTCCGGTCGTTGCTCGCGAAAGCGGTGCGCGACCTGGTGAGTGATTTGCTGTGAATCGGCATAGCCCAGCATATCGTAATGAAACACAGTGCAGCCCATGCGGGCCAAGTGGGCACACCGTGCCTGCAGCGGGCTGCGCGCGTTGGATCGAAATTTTTCGGCCCCGCTGGC
>JBFILF010000258.1:0-7947 GCA_041599835.1 Pirellulaceae bacterium | reverse complement strand
CGGTTACTTTGACGTCGACGGAACGATCGAATCGGCCACAGGCAAGGGACGCATATTGACCGGTGATGCCGGCAACGCCAACACGGCCGGATTGCAGTTGCGCGTGACATTGAATCAAACACAGGTTGGGGCGGGATTCCAATCCGACGTGACCGTGACCCAGGGCTTCGCCTCCAAGTTGAACAATCTGATCGAAGACATGCAGGATGAAGACAACGGGCGGTTCAAAGTGGCCAATCAGGCGTTCGACGACCGGGTGGCCTCGATCGAATCCAGCATCAACCGGCTGAACGACCTTTTCGAGGCCAAGCAGCAACAGTTGATAAACGAATTTGTCGGAATCGAAGCGACCCTCAGTCAGCTGCAGACCATCAGTTCGTTTCTGTCGACACAGTTCGTGACCGCCAATTCGCTGGGGCAATTGTAGCAGGGCAAGACAAACCGCTGATATCGCGCGACTACGGTTAATTCCGTGGATGTCCCACGGCCGGCATGCTGCTAATGTCGCTGGCCGAACCGGGCAATCAACTGATCCACGACAAACTCACCGAATGCGGTGGGGCTTTGTTCATAGACGTCCGCCCAGGCCGGACCGATTTCGCGTTGGCTCAGATAATGTTCGAACGCCCGACGTTGCATTGGATCGGCAACCGTCCACTGACCGTCGAACGACGCCAGCGTCAACCCTTGGCGGGTATCGACCAAATGCAAGGTGATGCCCAACGACATCGGCGCGTAGGGCTGATAATTCGTGACGGCTCCAAACAGCACGGCATCGGCGCTGAAGCGATTAAACGAGTCCGCCAGCAATCGAACCGGATAATCCCCTCGCGTGATGTGCTGCCAACGACAGGGTGTTCTCATTTGCGAACCGGCGTCGACGACTTCAAACAACCCCGCTTGCCGGAACCCGGCAGCAAGCTGTAATTCCATGCTTTGCTCGACGCCAGGATACACCGTCTGATTCTCAAATGGCACGATTACCACGCGGCGGGGCAGGGAGGAGGGTTGGGGATGAATCCACGATGAAACGGCCAGCGGCTGAACCGGTCCTGGCGTTTTTTTATGCATCTGACATGCGGAGTGTTGCACGACGAACAACAATCCCAACAGCAAACTGACAAAACGACGAACCGGCATCGATTTACCTTAAAGTGTTTTCAATCGAATCGAGGCGGTCTGTTGTCGCCCCCTTGATCGGTTGAGCAGCGGGTGGCGGAACTTCTTTAGGGGTGTTCAACTCATCACTATTCGACCGGGTTTGCGATGGACCGTGTTGCCGGGAATTCAATTGTTGTTCCAGGTCTTCGATCACTCCAATCAGTTCACTGATTTGGCGTTGCCGTAATTCGTTGGTGCGAAACACTCGTTGTGTAATCTCGTCGATTCTCATTTGGCAATCACTGCGCTGCAGCCGTTCGGTTTTAAGTTGCTGTTGCAACTTTGAAACCCAGCTTTCCAGAGCGTCGATTCGCGCGACCGATTCGGTCAATGACCGGCGGGTTTGTCCCAACTGCTCATGCAAGCGCAGGTTTTCGTCCTTCAGCTGTTGATTCTCGATACCCAATTCGACTACGCGCCGCGTGGCGGGGTTTTCGCGGCGCGCATCCAGTTCACTGGAACGAAACGTCGGACCTCTTTCCAAGTAATTCCCGCTGGCTGCCGGCGCGTCCCCAAACGCGTAGGCGGGCGGGCTCTGCGGAGTTGCCAACTGGTCCGGTGGTGGCTCGGCCAGGGGCGGCGCTGCTGGCTGTTGGACGTAGGCGGCCGGTTCCACCTGGGACGGGGCATCCGCCAGCGGATCACCAATGGCGGATTCGGATTGTTCGTTTTGAATCTTCGCCGCCGGCCAAATTTTGAAATTCGGTTTCAGATGCGGCAACCGTTCTTTGGCAAACCGGCACCCCGAACAGCAAACCAGGGCCAGGATCAACAACAGCAACCGTTGCCCTGAACGGCCTGGCTTGGCATTCGCCGAGCGGTAGCGGTCGGAATCAGTGTCGAGGAACGAATGGATGAATTTCATTTTTTGTTGGTTGGGTTTACGGTTCGTATATGCAGTGGATTCGGGCAGTTGACCCGCAAGTGCATTGCACCAGGATGGACTCGACGGTTTGGTTGTCGCCAGCTTTTTGTACACGCATTTGCAACTGGTGATTGGTTCCGCCACCACCGGCAGGAATGTTTTGCACGGTGCCGCATTGGGACGTTTGGGTGGCCGTCACGATAGAATCACGATTGTGGTTTTTTGCTTTGATCATGCTTTGAATACTCCAAGTTTTCTCGCTACGATTCTTTGCGACGGCAGGCCTCGCGCAATTTCAGTTCCGCCCGGGAAAGAATTCGCGAAACCCGTGATTCGGATATCGACAGCACCTTGCCGATTTCTTTCAAGCGCAGCTCTTCCAGGTAGTACAACGTCACCACCAATCGCTCCCGTTCCGGCAGCTGTTCAATCGCGTCGGCCAATATTCGTTTTCGCTCCTCCAGCTCGATGTTGGCTTCCGGCCGAATTTCTTTGCTGGTAACCCCGATCGCCTCATCCCACCGCTGCGGAAAGGCGACACGGACGGCCGCCAGGCAATCTTCCACCTCCATTACGGTCATACCAGCTGCTTCGGCAATGGATTCCGGCGTAAGCGGGCCGTCGATTTGATCCATCACGGTTCGCACGTGTCCGATTGTTTGCATGACTTTTTGCGACAGCGGCGAATTGCGTCGGATCTCGTCGACAATGGCGCCGCGAATACGCGGATAAGAAAACGTCTTGAATGCCACACCGCGCGACTCGTCGAAACTGCGAGCGGCCTCGATCAGACCGACGACCCCCGCCGACTGCAGATTCTGCAAATCGACGCCTTCCGGCAAACGACCAGCCAGGGTCCCGCAGATCTGCCGCACGTATTCCAGGTGGTCCAGAATTAACTGGTCCCGCTGGTTGCGTTGGGATGCCTCTTGATAAATCCGTGCCACCGATTCCATGGTGTCAAAAACGTCCTTGTTGAGTGGGTTGAAGCGTGTGTTTGGTGGATCCTAAGAATTAAGTCATCAATCCGCTAATCAGTTTGCTGGTAATAAATACGACGATCGTGATGCTGAACGTTGCGACAGCCACTCGCACCAGGATGATTTCAGGTGTCAGTCCAATCGCAACGCCGACCAGCGTCACGGCGCAGGCTGACAACAGCCCTGCCACACGTGCCACAGGAAACTTGGGTTGTTGGCCGTTTCGTTGGATCGGTCGTGCTGTCACTCGTTTATCCGTAACGCTTAGGCGACGCGCGCCAGCGTGTCATCGTGTTGCGTTTGCTTTGCTTCGCTCTCGTAATCCGGTCCGGTCGTCGCGAGTACGTCGCCAGCCTTGACGATGCCGACGGGATGAATCATCAAGTCACTGGGGATTTCGGCGTAGGAAACGACAGCCAAATCGGCCATGGACCGTTCCACCAATTGCCGCAAGGGACGTCGCAATCCGCGATCGATCAGTAACGCCGCCGATTGGTCTTGCAGCGTTATTGGTTCCCACATTCGCCGCAACGCGGCCAGCAGTTGCTCCAACGCCGCCGGTTGCAATATGATTCGCCCGTCGTTCATCGATTGACGCAAATGGTTTTCCAGTGCCGGTTCCATCACCAACACCTGTACCTGGCCCTCAGCGTTGAGGAATCGCTGGCAAACAATGTGTCCAATGTCTTCGCGGATCCGGTCGGTAAGTTCATCGGGGTCTTTAACCTGGGTACCGTGATGCGCGGCGGATTCCAGAATGATCTCGAGTGCCGAAATCGGTACCGACTCCCGCAATAGATTGATCAAAACTCGCCGTAATGTTGCTGGCCGCACGACATCCGGTTTGAGTTCGTCGACCACGGTTGGCGAGCGCTGTTTGACCTTGTCAATCATCTTTTGCAGGTCTTCGCGGCTAAGCAGTTCGTGCGCGTGCCGCCGGACGATTTCACCCAGATGCGTGATCAGAACGGTGACGGCGTCGACCACGGTGTAGCCACCCATTTCGGCTCGCTGCTTGGACGATGCGCCAATCCATTGGGCGGCCAGGCCAAATGCCGGTTCAACCGTTTCGTCGCCCTGCAGTGTCAGTGTGGCGCTGCCGGGGTTGATCGCCATGAAATGACCGAGCCGAATTTCACCTTTGCCGACTTCACGACCGTTGATCAGCACGCGGTAAGCATTGGCGTCCAGCTGCAAATTGTCGCGGAGCCGTACGGTGGGCACCCACAATCCGAACTTTCGAGTCATTTCGCGACGCAACGTGGAAATTCGTTCGGGCAGCGATTTGGTGTTGGTCGTGTTGACCGCCGGAATGATGCTGGCACCGATTTCGAGACAAACGCGATCGGTGCTGACGAATTCCTCCAGCCCCACTTCTTCGGGCGACGCCTCTTCGCGGGGCGGAGTCGTGGGTTCCGGGGGCGGCTCATCTTGTTCGGACCGTTCCGGGACCACGCGCGAGTACGCAAACAATGCCACCGCCAATGCCAGAAATGGTATTTTCGGCAAACCGGGTGTCAACGACATCACGGCCATGATCACAGCGCCCACGATCAGCGGGCGGCGTCGATGGAGCATTTGCAGTCCCAGTTCGTGGCCCAGACTCGTACCGGTTGATGCCTTGGTAACGAGAATCCCCGCCGTGGTCGCAATGATGAGCGCTGGAATCTGGGAAACCAGTCCGTCTCCGATCGTCAACGTCGAATAATGTTTGACCGCTTCCAGCAACGAGCGGCCGTTGGTCATGCCAAACACGACGCCACCAAGAATATTGACGATCGTTATCACTAGACCGGCGATGGCGTCGCCGCGTACGTATTTTCCGGCACCGTCCATGGCCCCGTAAAACTCTGCCTCGCGGGTCAACCAACGACGTTTGTGTTTGGCTTCCTGGTCATCGATCGTGCCCGCGTTGAGTTCGGCGTCAATCGCCATCTGCTTGCCGGGCAACGCATCCAGCACGAACCTGGCGTTCACTTCGGAAATCCGGCTGGCGCCTTTAGTAATCACAATGAACTGGATAATCACCAGGATCAAAAAGATCACGATCCCCACAACCAGGCTGCCGCCGACGATAAATCCGCCAAACGTCGATACAATCTTGCCCGCGTCTCCGTTGAGCAGGATCAGCCGCGTCGTGGCGACATTCAGCGACAGGCGGTACAGCGTCAGCAACAACAACAGCGATGGAAACACCGACACTTCCAGCGGTTGTTTGGCGTTCAGTGTCACCAGCAATAACAGCACCGACATCGCCAGGTTCAGCGCCAGCAGCATATCCAGAATCACGGACGGCAACGGCACCAGCAACACCACGATCACTGCCAACAGCGCAATCGAAATCATTAGTTCGCTGCGTCGCGCAAACGAACCGTTGCTGTCGGCGGAAAAATCAGGTAGCGGGTTCATTTCTTGCAATTAACGGCTGCTGTCCAGGAATCTCGGTTAAATTTCGACAAAACCGGTTAAGAAAAACTCTGGTTAAGCGATAACGCAACTAAATGCCAACCATCCACTAAAACAAACAACATGATTTTGCAGGGAGTCGACACAATCATCGGTGGCATCATCATCATGCCGAGCGACATCAGCACCGTTGACACGACAAGATCGATCAACAGGAACGGCACGTAAATACAAAATCCCATGATGAATGCTGTTTTGAGTTCGCTGATCACAAAGGCCGGAATTAAGACCCGCATCGGCAAGTCTTGCGGCGCCTCGACTTCGACCGTGTCCGACATATCCATGAACAGCATCAAGTCGGCCTGGCGGGTATGCATTAGCATGAACTGGTGCAACTCCCCGCTGGCAATTTGCCACGCCTCGGCGGTCTTGATGTCGCCAGCCATTAACGGAGACAACCCGTCATCGTGGATGCTCTTGAATGTGGGCCCCATCACGAAAAGTGTGAGGAACATGGCCAAGCCAATGATGACCGGGTTCGGCGGAATTTCCTGGGTGGTCAAAGCCCGTCGCACAAACGAAAGCACAATGACAATGCGGGTAAATGCCGTCAGCGAAACGAGCGCGCCGGCCACCAGCACCAGTCCGCCCAGAAACAGCGCCAGCTGCAACGGTGTCGCCAGGTCTTCAAAATTTTGACCTTGCGTTGCCGAATCAAAAACTTCCATGTTCTGCCCTTAACATCGCCGATCTTCCTGATGGCCCTTATTCGGTCTGTTGATCGTGTCGAGCCGGTTTCGCAACTTCAGTCGTTTCCTGTTCGCAGGCCTGCCACAGGTCGCTGTCAAATTTCCTGGCGGTCTGGACGACCGATTGGATACCGTTTGAATTGATGCCAACCAGAAAACGACAGCCGTCGGCCTCGACGATCTGCAATTGACTTTTGCCGCCAATTTTCAACGTATCGAGCACGCGAAACTGACGCTGGGGTTCCAGACCACGCATGGGTCCCTGCCGCAGCAGTCCGCGGTACCAGCCCGTGCGTTTGAGCAAAAACAGCAGAGCAACAGCGGCCGACAACACTCCGATCGTCGCCAACGCGATTTTTTTTATAGCCTGGTCAAATGCCCGCGAAGAAACAAACGGCTCGACCGCCGTTGCCGGTTGGCTTCGCCCGCTTAGGCCTTCCGTGGAGGTGTAAGCTGACTGGTGTGAGCCGACGTCCGATTCGTCAAAACGTTGTGCAATGGGGACGTTCAATGTGATTTGGGCGTCCTCCGCCGATAACGGCGTTGCGGTTGTCGACGAGGGGATGGGCCGCAGTGGATTGGCTTTCGAACCAGCTGTCGATTGCGCCACGACAGGTTGAGCCATCGTCAGCCACGTCGCCGCAGCCATCAGCATCACCTTGAGCGCGATCAACATGCTGGAGACGCTCCTTGGTTCAGGTGATTTGGATTGGTGTATTTGTCTTTTCATTTCTGCAGCCATGCCGGATCATACTGGCCGCCAGCCTGACGTTACTCGGGCGGCGTTTCGTCTTCGATCGATTTGATTCTGATCGCAAAGCAATCATCGACCACCACCACCTCGCCCGTAGCCACGCGAACGCCTTGCGCCATCAAATCAATCGGGCTGGTGACCGACCGGTTCAACTCGATTACGGAACCCTCGCCCAGTTCAACGAGGTTGCCGATCGGTATCGTGACGCGACCGAGTTCGGCGCTTACTGTCACCTGGACGTCGTAAAATCTTTTGATCGACGGATGGGATGCGATTTTGCCTTCATCGACGAGAGGCGAAAAGTTGGGACTTTTCACTTCGACGTCAGCCGGCTCCGGCGCATTGACGGCCGACGCCGCGGTGTCGATTTCTGTTGGGCCGGTGTTTTCTAGCGGCGTATCCATCGCGTGACCTCCATACGAATAGTTTTCCTCAGCGGATTTCGCCGATCTTGAACGCTTGCCGATGACCGATCCGCCCCAGCCAGCCAAAAAATTTGATTTGGTTGGAGACCATCAGCGGCAACATTTCGTTGATGCGCTGGTCCAGTACGATCACGTCGCCGGCTTTCAACTCCGCTAAACGGTTCACCGAGACCTTTGCGCTGCCCAACAACACGCTGATGGCCACCGGGATCGCCAATGCGCGATGCTCCATCTGTTGTTTGAACGCCTCGCTTGATTCGACGTGATCGGCATCGTTTTCAATCAGTAGTTGCTCCAGTTCCTCTTGGGGCAGGATCCACAGCATGTCCTCGGCGGAACCACCGAGATTGACCGAAAAACTGCAGACCGTCACCACCGTCCGCGGATCGAATACACGGCTGCGGTGCGGAATCCCGTCGCTGTGAACCATACGGCACTGCAATGATTCCTTTTGTGGCCAAGATTCACCCAGCGACGCCGTCAGTTGAATGACGATCATCTCGCTTAACGACCATTCGACGTCGGTAAGCGGGCGATCGTCCGGCAACGGATCGATTTCGTCGCCGAGCATCTGCAATACCAGAGCCAGCATCAGCCGCCGCGGCAT
>JBFILF010000257.1:0-7948 GCA_041599835.1 Pirellulaceae bacterium | reverse complement strand
TCATCGACGTGAATTTAACATTCGGCGGCTCGTCGGTTGGGGCACTGAAAAACAACACAAAGTCGAGGTGAATTTGACAAGTGGCTTTTACAGGTGTTGTTAACGAAGTTGCAGTACAACAAACTGGAAAAGAAACGGTTCGAGTCGTGAGCTCTAGACAAAACAAAACGATTATGGAATGCGCTGCAGAAATGATTGATACATTTAATCGAACTGCTCTCTCGTCGTGCCTTATTGTTGTCGCGCTTTCCGGTTGTCAAGATACATCAAAGCTCGAAACAAGGATCGCGAAGGTGAGCGAATCTATCGACGCGCAGAATGCACGATTGGATGAAACTGATAACAAACATCTCGCTGTTATTTCCATGGTTGAGGGCGCCCTTGCAAAAAATGAGAATGTGGTCGAGTCATTAAATGCGGCATGGCGGCAGGTACAAGACCAATGGTCGTCTTTTCAGCAAGCGTTTTCGCCCGAAATTCGTCAAGAGCTGCAACACAATCTGGAAATTGCGGACGCAAACTCCAAAGCTATTGAAGAAATTAAATCTGTGGCGGACGATTTATTGAAAACTCTTAAACAATTGGAAGCCGAGTCAAAACAATTCCGAGACTTAGCCGAGCAACACGCAGCTCGGTCCAAGGGTTTTGACAAAATCAGCGAGTTCCAACAACAACTCAGTTCGTTGCAAACAAAAATCGCAGCCGTCAAAAGCGATGCAGACAAAGCGGCTTTGGATGCGAGAAGGGCATTGTCGAAATCGAGCGCGGCTGAATCAGCAGCGAGGCGCGCGGAGTCGCTCGCTCGACGAAGACGTTAAAGGCGAATTTCCAATACATTCGGGTCGACCGGAACCGGAATATTTGGTTGCGAAGATTTAGACGTGTCGGAGTGGATCGTCATATAACTGGCCGCCCCGTTTACGTGGCTAAATCGACTGTCAAGCGTATTCGGGCGGACTCGGCCGATCTTTGTTGCGCATTGATTTGCAACGAGAGGTGACAACTGATTGCCGGCCGATCTCATTCGGCAAGGTTTTTTCACTTATTTCGTTAGAGGGTTATCAGATGTGGGAATTTGTGCTAAACGAATATCGTTGGATCCATTGATGCTTGCCGCAATTGACGTCCAATACGACGGAAACGACGCGCGGGCGGGATTGGTGCTGTTTCGTCATTGGGGAGATACGACTGCTACAGCTACTTACACGCACTGGATGACCGACTGTGCGAACTACACGCCAGGAAATTTTTATCTCCGCGAAATGCCCGTGATTCTTGAAGTGCTTACGAAATATCCGGGCCCGCTCGACTCGATCATTGTCGATTGCTACGTCAACCTCGACCAACATGGGACACCGGGACTCGGACAGCGCCTGTTCGACCATCATGGCGGCAACATTCCGGTCATCGGTGTGGCTAAGTCTCGTTATCGGGACTCCCAACATGCTATTGAATTAAGACGTGGCGAATCGCATCGGCCATTATTTGTTACTGCGGCAGGAATTTCGGCTGCTGATGCGGCCAATCGGGTTGCGTCGATGCACGGTAGGCACCGAATTCCTGAGCTGATTAAATTGGCGGACCGGATCGCACGTCAGGCCGTCGCCTTGTAAAAAACGGATCGACCGATGCCGCCCGGTTTAGGCTGTGGCGTTCGAGTTAAAACAAGTTAAAAGACGACGTAATGACATTGACCGAGCAAATTGCAAAGCACCTAAGAGAAATCCATTTCGGAGGAAACTGGACATCGTCAAACCTCAAAGACATGTTGGCCGATGTAACCTGGCAACAAGCTGCAACACATGTTAGTTCTTTTCATACTATTGCGACTCTCGTTTACCATATGAACTATTATGTCAGTGCAACGGTGGGCGTGTTACAGGGAGGACCTCTGAACGCCAAGGATAAATATAGTTTTGACCGTCCGCCCATCCATTCTCAAGAAGACTGGGAACACCTGTTGGACAAGACTTGGACTGATGCGCAAGACCTGGCCAATTTGATTGAGCAATTGCCGGAGAGTGTGCTATGGGAAAACTTTGTGGACGAGAAGTACGGAAATTACTACCGTTGTATTCACGGACTAATTGAGCATTGCCATTATCATTTAGGGCAAATTGCATTGCTAAAAAAAATGCTCGTGCAGGCAGGTAAGCAGTCATCGGAAATCGGATAAAACGCCGCCGGCAAAGCCGGCCATTGCAAGAATAAAATGGAGTTGGAGTAGCACGGCTGGCTTATTTCGCTCAGCTATCTCAGTTTGCCGCTTTGGAAATCTGATACCGCGAATACCCTTTTTGTTCCGCTGAAATGACCGTTGGGCGTCCAGCAGAGTTGGACCAACGGTAACTGGCATGTGGTTTGCACTTGGCATGAGTAGAAGATCGTTCCCAGGAGCAGACCATGTTGGCGCATCGCCTAAACAAAATCCTTCGTCCGGAAACTGGCTACGTCAGACTCGCCATCGGGGCCATTATCGTCGCTCTGGCAGTGGCGTTCGGGACTGTCGGCGGGATGGCCCTTTTCGGAATGGAGTTAAATGCCGCGATTCCGACCGTTCTGGCGGCTGTCGCAGCAGCATCCTATGTGGTTTTTTCTGCCAAAAAATGAGGCTGTCGCTAGGGCCTAGCATTGCGCGATTTCGCACATTGTGGTTCATCGATCGTGCGTGCGTCGCGCCCGGATGATTCGACCGGCAAATTGAGGCCCAACAAAAAACCGGCTGGTGCGGCGTCCAGGACGGCGGGTCGATTCTCAATAAACGGTCGAAACTGAATTTCGGTAATCGCGGCGAATCCGTATGAATTGGTAGCGGAAATTCGGTGAGCGTATGGGAAAGCGTCTTCCAAAGTCTCAATTGCTTCAAGAGATTTGCGTGGAGCGGCGTACACTCGATGGGCTCCTCGCGCAGCTCACTGCTCGGCAAATGACGCGACCGGGTGCCACGCTGGCTGGCTGGTCGGTCAAGGATATTCTGGGGCATTTGATTGGGTGGCAGGAGCTGAATTTGCGTTGGTACGAAGCAGGAACGCGTGGCGAAACACCGGAGGTTCCGGCGCCGGGCCTCACCTGGCGGAACATACACGAGCTCAACGATCGCATTTACCGCAAGCACCATCGCCGATCGTTGAAGGCCGTGGTCGCGGACTACAACTCGTTCCACAAAAAAATGCTGGATCTAATCGACGAGGTCCCTGATTCAGATTTGATCAAGATTGGCCGCTTCAAGTGGGCCGGACCAACGTGGACGCTGAGCGATTACATTCGTGCCAACACGGCCAGTCATTATCGGTGGGCATGTAAGCATATCCGAAAGTGGTTAAAGTCCCAGTCGAAAACGAAGCCCTGACGGCAGCGTTTGAAACTATTTTATAAAACCGGCTCGGTATCGGTCTGGAGCGATCGAGATGAAGAACCAACGGATCGTCGTCTCCAGGTTTGGTGGTCCAGATTGCCTCCGTGTGTGCGAAGAAGACGCCCCATTGCCCGGCGAGGACGAGGTTCGCGTCAAAGTACTGGCCGCTGGTGTATCCTTTGCAGATTTGTTGATGCGTGAGGGAAGGCATCCGGAACGCCGACGGCCGCCGTTCACGCTCGGCTGGGACATGATTGGCCGAGCCGATCTGGTTGGAAAAAACGTTTCGACCATCAATCAGGGCGACACCGTCGCCGCGCTTACCGTTACGGGCGGATACTCGCGATATATTTGCCTGGCACCTGAGGCATTAGTCGTTGTTCCGCCCGACATTGATCCTGTGAAAGCGGTATGCCTGGTGATGGATTATATCGTGGCTTTTCAGATGCTTCACCGATCAGTCGATTTAAAAGCAGGTGAAAACATTCTGATTCATGGCGCGGCGGGTGGCTGTGGGACGGCCTTGTTGCAATTGGGAGCATTGATGGAGTTGCGAATGTTTGGAACTGCATCGGCCGGAAAAGCTGACTACGTCCGTTCCTTTGGTGCGCAGCCGATCGATTATCGGAACGACGATTTCGTCAAGGTACTTAGAAATCAAGGGAATGCGAAAGCAGTCTTCGACAGCGTTGGCGGCATAAATTTGATGCGTTCCTATCGATGTCTGCAGCGAGGTGGCACGCTCGTTTTTTATGGCATGACGACGGCGTTGCGCAATGGCCGGCGACATTGGCGTGGAACAACAGCTACCCTATTGTATTTACTGGCCGCGTTGGCCAAAAATCTGATTCCCGACGGCCGCAACGTTACCGTTTACAGCATTCAAAATCGAAAACAAAATCATCCAGATGATTACCGGGCGGATTTAACTGAGCTATTTCAACTGTTGAAAGCAAAGAAAATTTCGCCGACGGTTGCTCGGCGGTTTGATCTCAGCGAAGCTGCAGAAGCGCATCGGCTGATGATTAACAAGGCAAGTCCGGGGAAATTTGTGCTGGTGCCCAGTTGAATTCGGCCCCATAGATTTATTCGCTCGACACTCGACGTAAGATTGGTTTTGCATGAGCTACAAATCGAGTCAAGGTATAGCTACCCGTGCGCTGGGCCGAGGCCGCTTTCCTCATCAGCTGTCTTGGCTAATCGACAACCCGCTGCGGCGCGTGTTGATTACGCCGGCGCGACTAGCCAATCGGCTGCCACTTTGTGAAACCAGCGTGGTGTTGGAAGTGGGGCCGGGTTCCGGTTTTTTTAGTGTCGAACTCGCGCGCCGCGTGCGGCGCGGTCGACTGGAGTTGCTGGACGTGCAGCCGGAAATGTTGGCCAAGGCACGCCACAAGCTTCAGGCGCACGGATTAAAAAATGTGGGCTACACCGCCCAAGATGCGAGCAGTCCACTCCCCTACAATGACGAAACATTCGATGTGGTGGTTCTCGTTGCGGTCCTCGGAGAAGTCTCCAACTTGGAATCGTGCCTCCGTGAACTCCTTCGCGTCGTCCGGGTTGGCGGCGTGCTTGCCGTGCATGAACACATACCGGATCCCGATCGGATTCATTGGCCGGAGGTGCGACAGCTGGTAGAAGAGTCCGGTTTTCGGTTTCGGGAACGCTGGGGACCACGCTGGAACTTTACCGCCACCTTTGAGCGCCCCAATTGAACATGGATGCCGTCTACAATCTGTTCTGGAACAAAAGCGCCTCTTGATAAAGGAGTTTGAACATGTTTCCGTGTCCTCACTGTGGTAAAGCAATCGAAATTGGACGACCGGCAACCGTCGCGTGGTATCAATACGACCCCGGAGGAACCCGCGTGTCTCTGGGCTGTGGAACGCTGATTCTCATCGCTATCATCGTCGCCATGTTCTCGCGTGTCGGAGACGAATCTGATGCGATTCGCGCGTTGCAACAAGAGATTCAAACGCTAGAGAAAAAAATCGACAATCTGGAATAAAACCTGAATCAGCCCGCGTTTGCTTGCTGGCCATTCGGTTCGCTACGGTCGATGGGAATTTTGTGACCATCGATGAAGACGTTCAACCGTTGTTAGAAATAAACAATCCGGTCATTATGGTAACCATCCAACATCCACTGCTTGACGCTGTCTGTGAATTCGACGCCGATGCGGCGCGTCGCTATCCGGCTGACTGCGATCAGGGGCTGGGACAAATGGGCCTGCTGATTCATTCCAAGCTGGCCAACGCCGGTTATTGGTGCACGCCCACCAATTCCGCTGCGTTCGCCTCCACGGGGGGCGATGGGGTACATTTTAGCTTTCTCGTTGACCGCGATACGATCACGGAAAATTCGCCTGTTGTCGTGACCGTTCCGGCGAAATTCGGCGAGCCTGAATTTGCCAATGTAGTCGTCGCCGAGAATCTGGGCAACTTCCTTAGATTTGGACTACACCGAGGCTACTTTGGTATCGAACAATTAGCTTACGAACCTGATCTCACGCTTCAGGCGTATGGGTCGGCTGACTGGCAACCCAGCGAAGATCGGCACTACAGCGTGGGCTACCATCTCAGCGAAAACGGACAACGTGTCCGCGACTTTTTAATTAAACGGTTCGACTTGGAGCCGCTGTCGTATACCGTCGGCGAATTCGACGAACTTCAAAACACTTACAAACCGTTATTGAAATATCCGGTTCGAGATTCATCGTAAACGGCGGTACATGATCTAATAGGTGAATAGAATGCGCGGTTTCCTTTTCATTGCAAACGGGTTGGCATTGGTCTTTAGTCTTGTATGGCTCATTAGTCACAGCACGGTTCGAACAGGGGACTGGGAATTTTGGTTCGCGCTGGGATATTTATGCCTTGCCGCTCTCAACATGTTGTACATGTTGCGTAAGCCAAATGCCGGTTGACATGAGCAGTGCAAAATTATTGCGCGCACCGTTTGGCAAGCGCCCGACGAATGAGGTCGATGCGAATGAAAACTTGGTCGTTAGGGCCAGCGGCGCTGGTGACCCCCATTAACCATGTGTCAATCCTAGCCCGCAAAGGAGGGGGGTTGTGTATTCAATCACGACACGAGCGCCAACGTCGGCTGAACAGAGGCTCATTGAGGCAAGGTCCAAGCCGGATGCGGCGTCAATCGGTTGTATTGTCATCTTTTTTGGTGTCGTGCCCGCGTTGCTGCTTGGGCAGGTGGGCAAATGGTTGGGCGGATTCATCGCGCCGCACGTGGCAATTTACGGCCAATGGATCGGATGGTCAGTGGCCGCGATAATATTTTTGACCTTCCTGTGGAAATTCAGTCGGCTGGAACGCCGACGTCGTCAACGTGCATCGCAAGACCGTGATGAGCGAATCATTCAGGAGATTCACGTTCGTGATCCTCGTGTTATTGGAATTGGCCTGATCAACGACAACGAACCGATTCTTGCATTCGAAATTGGCGACAACAAAATTTTGTTTATGCAAGGCCAATGGTTGCGCGATGAGGCAATTTACGGCGCGGATCCACTTGAGGACGACCCCCGCGACGACATTTTTAACGGTTTGCCGGAACCCCATTCATTTCCCAGCACCGAATTCACGATTTCGCGATTTCCCAACAGCGGAGAAGTCGTTGGCATCCATGTCTCTGGCAGCTATCTTGCGCCGCCGGCGCAGCTAACGGAAGCACTTCAACCCGAGTACGAATTTGCCGATGCGGAATTGCTTGACGGATCGTTGGATGACATTGCTGGCGTGTTGTCTCGCGAGCACACGCGTCGGCAATCCAATTGAAATTGGCTTGTCAGCAACAATGCAAGCCGAAGTGGGTTGGCACGAGTAAATTGTCTGGTGCTGTCACCCAGCAAAATTGTATCTGCGGTTTCAATGGTCTTTGATAAAATCGGGTTGCCAGTCAGTCGCGCCATTGATCGCCCACGCGCGACTTTGGGGAAGGTTCCGATTCATTTGTTTCCTTGGTCAAAGTTCGCTTGATTTAATCGGTAAAGACATGACCGTCGAAAACGCAAGCAAAACCTCGCTGTTCACGAGATTACGCCACGTGGTCAAGCGAATACCTGGGGCGCGCGACGCTTATTTGAATTCGCGCACCACATTCGTACCCACTTATCGTGAAGACGGACTGGCGACGATTCATAACGCCGATTTTCGCCACGACCCGCTTTTCAAGCGGTCTTATGACGCGGCGTTGCAAATGGATTCCAGCAACCAAATGCGTTGGCGATCACACGTGGCGCAATGGGCAGGATATCAGGCGAGCCTTCTGGATGGTGATTTTGTCGAGTGCGGTGTCAATCGCGCGTTCCTGTCGACGGCCGTCATCAATGCGACTGATTTCTCCCGATTCGATGGCAAGAAAACTTTTTACTTGATCGATACCTACGCCGGCCTGGTACCCGAGCAAATTGGCGAAAAGGACGCGGCAGCTCATTTCAACGAATATCCCGACGTCTATGAGTTTGTGAAAAAGGCGTTTTCCAATTGTCCCAACGTCCGGGTGGTGCGAGGTGCGGTACCAGAAGTTTTAGATAGTGTTGAAATCGCGCAGGTTGCTTACTTGTCAATTGACATG
>JBFILF010000256.1:0-7950 GCA_041599835.1 Pirellulaceae bacterium | reverse complement strand
GTGATGAGCCTTATCACCATTGATCGACAAGAAGCCAGCGGGTCGGCCGCCGGCAAACAATTGGCCAACGCGGTCAAGGCTCGATCGACTTCTCAAAACATCGTGATCGCCACGCCAGAAGGCATCCTTGACTACGAGATGGCTGAAGCAATGCGCAGCGCACTGGAGGGATCACCACATCGAATTCTCGCCATCGTGCAGGGAGGCCCGCGCGACGCCAACCTGGCCTTGCAGCGAATCAAACAGCAGGGTGACATTTTGAATGTCATTGTCGGCACGCAGGCTTCGAGCAAATGGGATCCGTTGAGAAATGCATCCGCCGAGATATTGGTTCCGACAAGTTACTTGTGGCCGGATTTTTTGATGACCGACAACCTGGTAACGATTGCCCAGAGAATTGTGATCATTGCCATCATCGCCATCGGCATGACAATGGTGATCATCACCGGAGGCATCGATCTGTCCGTGGGCAGTCTGATTGCCCTGTCCGCGGTTGTGACTGGCATACTGATTCGCGATTGGGGAGGCGGCAAGGACGCGGGCGCCATGTGGCTGATCCTGGCGTCGATGGGAGGGATGTTGGCTTGTGCCGTGATCGGGTTTAGCACCGGATTCCTGGTCGCCGCGTTTCGGTTGGCGCCATTTATCGTAACGCTGGCAATGATGCTGATCGTGCGCGGGGTGGCCAATGTGCTGTCCGATCAGCGGACAATTCACGAAATTCCAGAGTCATTCGATCAGCTCGGCAAGGGGTATCTCGGCGGGATCCCCTATTCCGTCATGTTGATGTTTGGCTTGTACGCAATCGCCTGGCTGGTGATGGGCCGCACGACGCTGGGGCGGCAGATATATGCCGTTGGCGGAAACGAAGAAGCGGCGCGGCTGTCTGGCGTGCCGGTCAAGCGAATGCTGTTGATCGTGTATACGATTTGCGGTTTGTTGGCCGGCCTGGGCGGGGTGATTCTGTGCTCGCAACTGCGTTCGGCCAAAGCCAGTTACGGGCAAATGGACGAGCTGACCGTGATTGCCGCCGTGGTGGTCGGTGGCACCAGCCTGATGGGAGGCCAGGGAAAGGTGCTGGGCACATTGATCGGCGCGCTGATCATCGGTGTTATTCAAAACGGCATGAACCTGGTGCACATGGATGACAAAACTCAAATGATCGTGCTTGGGTCCGTGATCGTGATCGCTGTGTTGCTGGATCGGGTCAAGAAAGGCCAGATTGACTGGTTGGATGTCAAAGGAGTGTTTACGCGTTAGGCTTCGAAAACTTTGAGAGGATACCCGTGAGAATTTTGATTTATGGTTTTTGCCTGGGATGGTATTTGTTTGGCCAAGGCGCCACGACCAGGGCCCAAATACAACCCGTCACGTCAACGTTCATTGAAAAAGGCAATTCAATGCAAGCTCAAACTTATCCTGTGATCAGCGTTGCCAATAACCTGGTAGCTCCAGACGGAGTGGTTGTTTCATCCGACCATCAACGGGCGGATGACGCGACCGCCTGGCGTGTCACCAAACGAACTCTGCGAGGCGGCCTGCAGGAAGGGGTCACGCTGATCGACGTGGATAACGGAAAAATGCAATTTTCCGTGATCGCCACCCGCGGGATGAGCGTGTTGCGCGTGCATTGCGGCGATGTGCAACTTGGCTGGCGATCTCCCGTCAAGCAAATCGTGCATCCGCAATTTATCGACTTGCAAGACCACGGGGGACTGGGCTGGCTGGCAGGATTCAACGAGTGGATGGTGCGGTGCGGCGTCGCTTTCGCCGGACATCCCGGTGACGACAACGAGCGATTGTTGACGTTGCACGGTCGCATCGGCAACATACCGGCCAGCAAAGTCGAAGTTATCATCGACCCCCAACCTCCGCATCGTATTCGGATTCGGGGTTTGGTGGAAGAAAAGATGTTCAAGTTTGGCGCGTATGAATTGTGGACTGAAGTTGCCACGGAACCGGGAAGCAACCAGCTGGAGTTCAATGACCGCCTGGTCAACCGCAGCGAGTACGATCAGGAATTCCAGATCATTTACCACGTGAACTACGGGCCTCCGCTACTGGAGAAAGATGCGGTGTTCCTCGCGCCGGTTCGCGAGTTGTTTCCGTTTGACGAATACGCGGCAAAAGATCTCGACACCTATCAAACGTATTTACCTCCCACCGCGAATTACGGTGAGCAAGTGTATTGCATGCGAATGTTTGCCGATGATGAAAACACCACGACGGTGATGCTGCATAATGCGGCAGGCAACAAGGGTGTGGCCATGCAATATGGCACCGATTCGCTGCCCGGTTTTACGCTGTGGAAGAATACGGATACCGCGGCAGACGGATATGTGACCGGCTTGGAACCAGGAACTGGATTTCCCTACAACCGGTCGGTGGAACGGGCGGCTGGCCGAGTTCCCAAGCTGGCCGCCGGCGACGAGCAACAATTTAATGTCAAGATAACCGTGCTGGAAAATGCCAAAGCGGTAAAGGCAACGGTGGAGAAGATTACTGAAATTCGCCAGGGTCGCGCCCCGACGGTTCATGAGTCACCGCCGCTCCCGCCAGTGGAAAAATAAAAGCCAGTTACGACCACGCCGCGCAAACAGTGGAGCGCAAACAAATGGTTTTGGCGGGTAGGCGGAATCCACTCGCTGCCGCCCGGCGCGGGTACGGTTACGGCTCGCCAGCTGCACGCGATGCCACGGCCGGCGCGGCGGCAGGCTGACTCGCGCTGGGTCCAAAAAGCGCACGGGCCAGCCACTGTTTGGATTCGATCATCAAACTGAACAGCGTGGGGACCAGAAACAAAGTAAACACCGTAGAAACGACCAATCCGGAGAGCACGACGCTGCCCAGTCCTCGATAAAGTTCGCTGCCGGCGCCGGGGAAAAATACTAGCGGCGAAAGACCGAACACGGTTGTCAATGTCGTCATAAAAATAGGCCGGACTCGCGTTCGGATGCTTTCCAGGATCGCTGGGCGAATTTCCATTAACTCATTCCTCATGAAATTTAGCGACTGGTGCACGATTAAGATCGCATTGTTGACCACCGTCCCAATCAAAATCACGAATCCCAACATCGTCAGTACGTCCAACGCCTGCGGCGGGCTGTCATAGAAGGCCAAATAAAATCCCAACAGCTTGAGGCCAATGATGCCGCCCACGGCCCCCATGGGCACGCTGAGTATAATCACCAGAGGATAAATCCACGATTCAAACAGCGCGGCCATCAACAAATACGTTATCAGGATCGCCAACAACACATTGATCTTCAATGCATTCCACGTCTGCAACAGCTTGTCGGCGGTCCCACTAAGCCCGATTTGATATTCGCTGCCAAGCTGGCCGCTTTGGCGAATCGGATCGATCATCTGGTTGTTGATGATCTCAATTGCTTCTTGCAAAGATATCGTGTCAGGTGGCGTGATTTGGATGGTAATCGCGCGTTCGCGTTCCCGGTGATTGATCGATTGGGGACCGGCGTCGATGCGGATGTCCGCCAAGGCGTCCAACCGCACTGGCTCAGACAGGTTGCGAGTGGCCACGTAACGGGATTCGACGTCTTGCGTGCTTCCCCGGTAGTCCTCGCTGCCCATGATCACCAGGTCGATTTTGTCGGCGCCCATGTAATAATCGGTCACGTAGGCGCCGTCGACCAGTGCATTGATGGCGTATCCCAATTCGGCACTGGTGATACCCAAGTCGCTCGTTTGTTGGGATTTGGGCAGCACGTGGACTTCGGGGCTGGAGAGGTCCAAGCCGGGAATTGGCTGGGCTTGGGTGCCCGGCGGCAGCAGCGCGTACGTCTGGCCCATGATCTGTCCGCCAATGGCCACCAGTTTTTCCAAGTCGGGTCCGGTGATCTCAACTTCGATATTTCGCCCGGCTGAAAGTTCGCTGGCAAACAAACTGGTTTGGAATGCCACGACAAACGAACCGGGAAATTTGCCACCCAACCGAGATTGAATCAAGCCAATCAGTTTTCCGGCTTGTGTGTCGTCGCGGGAACTGACACCCAAAAACAACGTGTTGCCGAATGCCACGCAAAAAAAATCATCGATGGCCGGGAAATCCAGCTGCGGGTCCTCGACGGGATCGTAATTCCAGTACGGCTGCAACTCATTTTCGACTTCTTCGGCCATGCCAATCAGCTGATCGACGTTGTAACCGGGCGGTGACAAAACAAGGCTGATGACCAAATTGCGATTGCCCTGCGGCAGGTATTCCACTTTGGGCAACAGCAGATACCCCACGCCAATCGCCAGGGAAAATAATCCGATTACCACACCGATCCGGCGCAGCGTCGTTTGCTGAATCCAGCGGTTGGTTTCGACGATGGCATTGGACATTCCACGACCGATGCGCTTGAATACAGCTTCGACGCGGCCCGATTTTTCGTGGTGGGTTTCTTGCGCCCGCAAAATCCTCGCCGAAGCAGTCGGAATCACAATGATACTGACCAGCAAGCTCAGGCCGACCGCAGCGCTGATGGCCAGGGCAATATCTACGAACAGTTGCCCAGCTTCGCCTTCCAAAAAGATGATCGGCAAAAACACGGCCAGGGTTGTCAGCGTCGAGGCCAGCACGGCCCCCCAGACCTCGATCGCCGCCAACTTGGCGGCTTCAAACGGACGATATCCTTTTTGTGAAAAACGCACGACGTTTTCCAACACCACCACGGCGTTGTCGACCAGCATGCCGACGGCAAACGCCAGCCCAGCCAGGCTGATCACGTTGAGCGAGCGTCCCAGCAGGTTGAGAACCAGGAATGTGCCGACCACGCTGGTGGGAATCGCCAATGCCACCACCAAGGCGCCCCGCGCGAACCAAATGCCCGCAATCAAAATCAGGCTCAATGTGACCAAAAAATACCAAGGCGAAAACAGTAGCGCAGCCACCGCCGAAAACGCCAGCAAGGGAGCAAACAGCAATGCGCGAAGACTGATGTGCAGAAAAATCATCAACACGATCACGGTCAGCGCACTGCCCAGAATGATGTTTTGATTGACCAGCCCGATGGACGACGTGATGTATTCGGTTTCGTCGTACACCTGCGTCAGGACCAATCCTTCGCGCTTCAAGATGCCGTCATTTAACTGTCGAATTTTTTGCCGAATTCCCTTCATGACTTCAATCACGTTGGCGCCGGTTTCCCGTTGACAGTTGACGGCAATGTTGGGAATACCGTATCCGCGGACGAATCCATCCGGCTTCTTGTAACCGATTTTGACGTCGGCGATGTCGCCCACATACACGGGCTGTCCACCGGGGCTGGCGATAATTTGAGCGGCCACCTGTTCCACGCTGCGGTACTCGCTAAGCGTGCGGACGACGTATTTGCGCTTGCCTTCCCAAAAGTCACCCGCCGACGTATCGCGGTTGTTTTCCACCAGCGCGTTTCGGACGTCGGCGATCGTCAGTCCACGGGCGGCCAGCTGTTTGGGATCGACGATCACCTGCAACTCTTGCTCTTGTCCGCCGAACATATTGGAACTGGCGACACCTGGAACGCGCTCCAACTGAGCCTCGATGTGATCCTCAGCGAATTTGCGATACTTGGTGACGTCCAGCTTGGGGGGCAGCAGTTTTTCCGCCTCCGGATATTCCTTGGCGAACTGCGACAGACGGAAGACCTTCAAGCCCTCGTTGTGAGCCCGCATCACCCACTCGATACGGTCGCGCACCTGCGGATGCTCCCCGGCAAATTGCCAAATCTCGTCATCGGTGGCGGGCCGCGCGCTAAGGATCATCCAAGCAATCGCGTTCGCATTCGGGTCCGTCGTGCGAATCACCGGCTCGTCGGCGTCGGGAGGATACTGGGACACCTGTTGCAGTTGGCTGTTGACCTTCAGCAGGGCTTCCTGCAAGTCGGTGCCCACACTGAATTCCAGCGTCACGCTGCCCACCGACTCCGAGCAATCGCTGGTCATCTTGATAACGCCTTGGACGCTTTTGAGCTGTTCCTCCTGCTCCTTGACGATTTCCTTTTCGATTTCATGTGGGCTGGCACCCGGCCAAACCGTGCTGACGCTGATCGTCGGCAATTCAACGTCGGGCGAAAGCTGCACCGGCATGCGAAACATGGCGATGATGCCGAACATGGCCAGCAACAACACGCACACAGAAACTTTCACCGGGTTGCGGATGAAGGCAGCGATGGGATGCATGTGATTATCGTCTGTGGATTGTAGGTGAGGGTTCGATCGATCGATCCCGTCGCACCGTCACGTTTGCGTTTCAAACGTCAGTTTCCGCCATCGCTTCCTAATGCAGTGGGCGGGTCGTGGTTGCCGCTTGCTTGTGGGTCTTTGGAAAGTGTATCCGGCAATTCCTTGGCGATTTGAACCTGCTGACCTGGCGTCAAGCGCTCGTTGCCTTCGACCACCACCAAGTCACCTTCGGCCACCGAACCGGAGACCTGGATCCAATCGTCGATCGAAGCGCCTACGTGGACAGGGACCGGCCTGACGACGGTTGATTGTGTCTGCGGATCTTCCCCGATGACGTACAAACTGATACTGGGTCCGCCCAGCACCAATGCGTCTTTCTTGACCAGCAGGATTTCGTCGTTGCGGCCGATGAACAGGCTGGCTCGCGCCAACATACCCGACTTCAATGCGTGGCCAATGGCCGCCTCGGGGTTTTTGATGCGGATTCTTACTGGAAATGACCGGGATCGCAAATCGGCTTGCGGTACGATCTGAACGACGCGGCCTTCGAACAACCCGGGGACGTCATCGACTGTTATTTCGGCAACCAGATGCTTGTCATTCGCGCGTTGGTATTCCAGCGCCTCCTGCAGTTGACTGATGTAGGCTTGCGGCACGTTGATGACCAATTCGATTGGATCCAGTTGGACGATTTCCATCACGGCATCACCGCGGGAAACCCACTGCCCCAATTCCGTAGTTTTTGCCGTGACATACCCGGCGAAGGGTGCGCGGATGGTAAATTCGTCAAGTTGATCCTGGAGCCGCCGCAGCTCTGCTTCCTGGGCTTCGACGCGCAGCCGGGCCTGCCGCAAACGCGTGTCGCGGGTAGTCGTCAGCTTGTTGAGCAGAGTTTGGGCGGCGATCTCCAGTTGTGACTGCGCGCTAAACGTTGAAAAAGCTTCGTCCAGTTCCCGCCGCGGAATGCCGCCGCCGGATTGTTCCAACTCCAACAGCCGCTGGTAATTGTCTTTGGAATATTGCAAGCGGGCCTTGATTTCTTTGACCGACGCCTCTGCCGATTCGATTTCCGTCGGCAAAGTTTGTTTCAATTCCGTTTCCAGTTGCTGCCGATTTTGAAGTTCGATTTTGGCGGCTTCGATTTGTATGTCCAACGCCACCGTTCGCAGCTGAACCATTGGCTGACCAAGAGGATGTCCGTTAACGTCAACTTGGCCTTCAAGCATCGACACGGGGTCACCCGCGTCCACAAAAATTTCCGTGACTCGGCCATCGATGGCGCTACCAATGGTGGATTTGCGGACCGGCATCAGGGTCCCGATAAACGACTTGCTGGCCGATTGAGTCGTTTTGATCACTTTCGCAACCACCACCGGCGACGGCGGACCACCAGCTTGGGAAAACAGCAGGCCCGGCCAGGCGGCCGAGAGCCAGGTAAAGGCAATGATTCGAATTAGATTCATGCGGGTGAGGACTGGAAGCAAATGAGTCAAAACAAATCCAGATTTCGGTAGTGCCTAATTTTTGTGTTGTTATCAGCCGGAACGCGCTAGCGTCCGGTTTAGGTGAAAAAACCGTGGACTAGCGCCCTGCGGCTGATCGTTTCTTCGCGTGGCAACACATGGTTCAGGCACTACGCAGATTTCGATTATAGCTAAACGCTTCACTCTGCGCAAAAACGCGCTGGGTTGTTCCAATAAATTGCATTTTGAGTCTGGTAATCGACCGGGTCCTGCCCATGTTCCGTGAGACGGCAGGCAAGATTCGCCGGCGACGATCGACTGC
>JBFILF010000255.1:0-7955 GCA_041599835.1 Pirellulaceae bacterium | reverse complement strand
CTCGCGACCGGACCATTCGCACGGAAATGCGCACCCTCAGTGCGGCGGGGTTGGCCGAGTCGTCCACTTGTGATGATCGCGTGATTTCCTTGACTTCGATGTCCAGCAGCATTGGCGTGTGGCGGTCACCGAATCGCTTCAATTCCAACCCCGGAATCTTTTTGACGCGAATTCGCAAATGATCGGGTTCGGCAAAGACAATATTCGCTTCCGTGTCGAATACGAATCCTTTGATCTTTTCGATCAAGACTCCGATTGGCGCGTTGGTTTCACCTTCGATCTGCCGCAAAACGGCGCCTTTCAGCGTTTTCCAGGGCGTCGTGTCGTGCGCGGCTTCGGTGCCAACCGGTTCGTCGCCCCGGACTTGGGTGGGGTTGGATTGGAGCGACTGGACCTGATTGCGGCCGTTTTCTTTGGCATTGAGCAATGCCTGGTCTGCCCGCACAAAGGCCGACGTTGCGGAGTCGTTTGGCTGGAATTCCGTAACGCCGAAACTGGCACTGAGGCACCGTCCGTTAATTACGGCCATAGGTGTTCGTTCCAATGCCAGGCGAATGTCCTCGGCCCGCTCAACGGCATTTTCAACTTGACAATTTGGACAAATGATCACGAATTCCTCACCGCCGTAACGGGCCACCAGATCCTCGACGCGAGTGTTTTGTTGCAATAACTTGGCGAAACTCATCAAGGCGTGGTCGCCCACGTGGTGGCCAAACTCGTCGTTGATTCGCTTGAAGAAGTCGATGTCGGCGACGACCAAACTGCAGATCGTGCCTTTGGCGTGGAATTCCTTGATGCGGGCGTCCAGCGAGCGCTCGAAATGGGCTCGGTTGGCGACGCCGGTCAGCTGGTCCCGCGTCGCATGCGCGTACAGGGTCAGCACTTGTTGTTCCAGATCGACCTGCGATGACAAATCGCGGAGGAAAATGGCCGCCCCGTGCACTTTCATGTCATGGCCGATCACGGGAACTGAGTGCAAATCGATGGCGATTTGCCGTCCGCCCCGCCCGGTCACGGTGGCCGAAATCAAGGTCTGTTCGGCTTTGATAATGGATTCGGTGACCGGGCAATGTTGGTCGTCAATGCCTTTTTCGTAACGGTCTTTCAGATTGATCTGACTGGGCGACCATTTGTTATTGATCATGCCCGCCCCGCGGATCCCCGTCAGCTCTTCGGCAGCCCGGTTCCACAATGTGACGCGCAACTGCCGATCCACCAGGATTACACCTTCGCGCAAGTGTTCAATCATGCAACGTTGGAACAACTGTTCCACGTTTTGATTGGACCCGGGCACTTGCACGAACGGATTCGGCTCAGTCGGGTTTTCAATTGAATGCGCAGTCTGGTCCATGGATTAATCGAGTGCCGTTAGCAACGTTCACTGTTCGTCCTGATGTTGTGGAACCACGAACAGACGTTGGGGCTGCAACGTTGCCGGGGTACAAATCATCGTGGTTCAATGCGAAATTTCTCCCACATTTCCGCGTTTTTATTGATTTTCGGGTGTCACAGAAACGTACGACGAATTTTTTGAGGGGTCAAAACCAGCCCCGCAGATAAACGACCGAGCAGTACAAAATAGACGCGCGCCAACAGGATTTCCGGATTCTGCGGGTTGTGCCGCCGGTATCCACATCCCGGCACCATTGTTACTGTTAACGAATCATGAAGATCGTTCGCGTTGAGCATCGGCAACAACTTCATTTTGGCGTCCTCCGCCAATCCGCTGAGCCATCACCCGGCTCGGAAAACACTGTTGTTATGCTGGGCCGCGCGGGCCATCAGCTGCCCCGCCAAACCACCGACTTGATCGCCGACTGGGAGAAATTTCGGTTTGCGCAGGACAATTTAACCGGCCCGGAATTGCCGCTGGACGAAATCACATTGTTGGCGCCCGTTGCCGGCAGTCAAAAAGTGATTTGCATCGGCCGCAACTATGCGGATCATGCAGCCGAAATGAATTCGACGGTCGGCCAATTGCCCGTCGTTTTCAACAAGCTTCCATCATCGCTAATCGGACCACGGCAACCCATTCGGTTGCCGGCCGTGAGTCAGCAAGTCGACTATGAAGCGGAATTGGTGGTGGTGATGGGCCGCGGTGGCCGGAATATTGCGCAGGCCCACGCAATGGAACATGTGTTTGGATATTGTTGCGGCAACGACGTATCCGCCAGGGATTGGCAAAAAGGCAGCCCGGGCGGACAGTGGCTATTGGGAAAGTCGTTTGACACGTTCGCGCCGATTGGACCCTGGTTGGTGACCCGCGATGAGATCAACGCCGATGACCTCGATATTCAATTGCGTCTGAACGGGCAGGCGATGCAGCGCTCCAACACCGCTCAAATGATATTCAAAATTGATTTTCTCATTTCGCATCTGTCACGTGTTTGTACGCTAGCACCCGGTGACTTGTTGTTTACCGGCACGCCGTCTGGAGTAGGTGCTGGTCGCAACCCTCCAGTATTTCTTGGCGACGGAGACCGGGTCGAAGTTGAAATCGCCGGCCTGGGCGTGCTGGAAAATCCAGTTGTGCAGGAACCACCGTAATCGCTGGCTGGGCAAAATGTGCCACGGCGTCAAACCTTAATTGATCGATTCGATCGCTTTCCATTTACCACAGCGGCACGCCGCAGGTTTGTCATGACTGACGAGCGGACATCCGATCAAGAACGGCTCGACGGGTTGCCGACGTAAATTATCGGCCACTATTACCACTCGTTTTCCGCAGCGACCCCACGGCTCGGAACTGTTCAGCTTGTTTGAAAATGGATTTTCAACGCCATAGCCAGCGGCGACGACGCGTCGCCATCGATCAATCTCAGCGCACGCACTCATCGGACGATGTTGAAACTTCAGCATTGATCGACGAGTCGGGGACGGGGGCGAAGCGTCCCTATGGTCCCGGGGCACGACGCAGCCGCCAACCGAAAACGACGGATTTAATTCCAAAGCGCGGTTGGACATTGGCAGCGATTTTGGCAGGCCTCGCCCTGATGGTGGCGTTATTGAATTTGCTTCATGCGCAGGCGCCTCACTGGATGGATGCCATCGGAGATCGGGGCGTGCAAGCGTTGTCGCTGGACAGCTCTGACGGGATCGGTGCCTGGTACGCCAACTTCCTTTTGTTGTTGACCTGCTGTGCGAGTCTGCAGATATTTCTGCTCCGCCAACACCGTCGTGATGATTACCGCGGCTCCTATCGCTTATGGCTGTGGATGGCAATTCTGTTTTTGCTGGCAAGTGCGGTGTGTGTGTCCGGCATTCATCAGTTGATCAAGCACGCAGTGGGATACGCGGCAAACGCATACGGCGGCAACGGATTCCCATGGTTAATGGCGGCTAAACTGGTGGGGCTCACACTGTTGGTGGCTCGTGGCATGTTCGAAGTGAAACACTCGCTGGCCGCATTTATTGCGTTGATCGTTGTGCTGACAGGCTATGCCGGAGCCACGCTGGTCGAGGTGCCGCAAATACAAAGCCGGCTGGATGGCGTGATGCAGTCGGCCCAAGGCAATTTCGTCATTGTTGCCAGCTCGGCCCTGTTGGTAGCGGTGTTGATGTACGCCAGGTTTGTTTACATGCACGCCAACGGATTGATTGTCATCGATCCGCCGCAGAGTCGCGATTACGATGTCGACCAATCGTCCGAGGAATGCGCCACTGTCGAGAAACAACCGCTGCCAGCGACCGCGCAGGTTTCGAGCAAGTCCCAGCAGCGCCAGAAACAACCAAAGTCAAAGGCAAAGGCGACTCCCGCCGCCACGTCGAAGTCTGTCACCAACAAACGGTCCAAACACCGTCGGCGCAGAACGGAGGACGATTCAATCCAGCCGGCCGAACTCATATCGGAATCGGTCAGCAGTGTTGGGGCAACCTCCGACGGGCACGACGACGACTCCACTGGAGTTTCCAAGTCCGAACGGCGGCGGCTGAGAAAACTAAAGCGGCGGCAAAATCGCGCCGCAGCCTGACCCCGCTTTAGTGGCTGGCCACCCGGGCGGATTCGACGACTTGTTGAATCGAGTTCAAATTACTGGCGCGGGCCGGCCAGGTGGCACGGATTTTGGACCCCTCCTCGTTTTTCACTCCACCATCCCACCAGAACCAGCCACCCGAGGTGATGCCGACGACCGCCTGCCGAGCATTAAACACGGGACCGCCGGAGTCACCCGGCAACAAAGCGACGTTGGCGAAAATCCAATCTTGATCGGTCGGATGGGCGGCTTCGGATGAAAAATGCCGCAGACAGCAATCCAGTTGTGAGCCACCTCCCAAACCGGCAAATTCCAAGCGGTCCCCGGGTGCGGCCGGTTGTGTCGCCAGTCGAATCGAACCGATTGACTTGGGCACCCAAACCCAGACGATCGCCACATCGGCTTGTTTGTCATAGGCAAGCACCTTGCAGTTTTTGGCAGCCTGGCCGTTGGCATATTTGACTTTGATGGCCCGACGACCGTTATCGTCACTGACCACGTGGTAGGCGGTCAAACACCAACCTTCGAATCCATCGCCAACCGGACGGTCGTGATCCACCCGAATGATGATGCCAGTTCCCGTAGCGCCGTCCAACGATACTTCGACAATCGATCGATGGTGATCGGCGGCAACGGTCCAGTTCCACAAAGATGTATCGCTACCGACTTGGGCACTGGCGGCAACGGGCCAGAAGGAGCAGGCGAGGAACGCAAGCACTAGCGCGGCGGCGAAAAGTTTTTTAAGAAACATGGTTTACCTCTTCCCACCTGTCGGGACAAAGTAAACCGATCCAAATTCTGCCTGCCGTTTTTCCCGTAAAGGTTCCTTAAGTGCTGTCAGATGATCGGCGAGTATCGCCCGCCAGGTTTTATAACGAGTTTTTTCCGTCGGTGTATTGTACGCCAGCCGGCCACGAAATCTCCAATTGCGGTGTGATGGCATCGAAGTGGCAAGAATTCATAGCTTGTGAAAAAAAACACAAGAAAAAATCGATACTGGACATTTGTTCAACAGTCGGAATCGACCGTTGGAAATTCAGGGCAACCGCTTCGCGAATTGGCCCAGGGGCTGGGTTCACATCACGGGATGCGTGTTTGCTGTTGAATCCAGTCGCATATGATATTGAGTGCAACGGGCGAAAAGGTTTCTTCGATCTGGCCGTATTCGGTCACCAGGCCGGGCCCGTCGGTGGATTGAAACAGGTGGTTCAAGTTGTCCAGCTTGTGGATTTCAAAACTTTCGTTCCCGCCGTCACGCAATGCTTGTTCGATCGCATCGACGTTCAGGTCAACCAACACCTGCAAATCCTTTTTGCCATTAAGCACCAGTACCGGGCAGCTGACTCGCGCCAAAACCGGCCGTGGGTCGTACTTCAAAAAGTAACGGAACCAGGGATTGTTAATCGCCTCCAAACGTTGTTTTAGCGCATCGCGCATCTCCGCAGGCGGCTTATCTTCACCTAATCCCTCTTCAAATTGTTGCATGATGTCGTCGACGAACTCATCGGCCAGCGGCTCGTCAGATTTCATCAGCACGTCGAACAGCTGTTTCAGCATTTTTTCCTGAGCATCCACGATATTGGGCGGCGCTCCGGCTGCCTCGGCCATTGCCCGGGACTGGCTGACGCCGATCTGTGCGCCGTCGACGCCGGGACCGGCCAGCATCACGATCCACGCGATATCATCTCGCTGCGCCGCCAGCATTGGCGCGATCATTGCCCCTTCGCTGTGTCCAATCAAACCGATCTGGCCGGGATCGATCTCCGGTTGTTGCTTCAGGTATTGGATTCCCGCCACGACGTCTTTGGCAAAATCTTCACTGGTCGAATTGGAAAAACTTCCGGTCGACTTGCCGACGCCTCGTTCATCATACCTCAACACTGCGATGCCATTGCGCGTCAAATAATCGGCGATGACCAGGAATGGTTTGTGCTCAAAAATCGTCTCGTCGCGATCCTGTGCGCCAGAGCCGCTAATCAGAATCACGGCGGGCGCATCCTCAGCGTCGTTGGGTAAGGTCAGGGTTCCGGCCAACGTGATCCCGGCCGGTTCGTTTTCAAAGGAAACTTCTTTGGCCAGGTATGGATATGGTTTTTTAGGATGTTGGGGGCGTTTGGCATCGCCCAGTTTTCGCGTGTCCTTAAGATCGATTTTTTCGAAACTCAGCGGTAATTTTTGTCCGCGTTGCGACCAGTGGCCGTCGAGCCGGTTTTTATCTTCACTAAATTTACCCTCATATTTGCCGGCGCTAATTTTGACTTCGAATGTCAGATGTTGTTCGTCGACCGTCAGTTCGACCGGAAGCCCCACGAAATTCTCGGAAAAGCTGTCCAATTTGGCTGACAATTCGCCGTCTTCCGCTTGGAAGATGCGCAATTGAAATTCAAACTTTTGCGCGCCGGCAACCAGCGTGCCTTTCCACGATTCGATATGTTTAGCCGACGTGAAGCTTTGGACGCGCTTGATTTCGAAATCGAACGCGCCGCCACCCTGTTTCCAGGTGCCGCTGATCATGTCCTTGTCGGCGTTGATTTTTCCAGTGAACGTGGACGGCGGAACGGATGCAACTTCGATGATCACGTCGTCACCCGTTATTTCCATTTTGGAAATATTTAATTTGGCGTTGCCCTGGTCCGGGCTGATGACCACGCCCGAAAAGTTGCCTTTTTCATCCCGAGTCACTTCAAAATTCAACTGGATCTTGACGACTTTCGCGTCGAGCGTGCCCTGCCAAAGCTGTTTTTCGTTTGGAGTTTCCTGAGCGCTCAGCGCGGACCACGACAGGCCGCCCATGAAAAACGCCAACCATAAACGAGTCAATTTTCTGCCATGTGTCATGGGTAGTTCAGCCTGTATGAATTGGAATCAATCGCCCGATCGTCATTCGGGCCACCGCACGAATGCTTGCCCGGATTTCAAAAATCTAATTGACTGCTTCACGACGCTGGACCTTGGCATGTCGTTGGCGAAGCCGCATGTTCAGCACCTCGACAATAATGGCAAACGTCATGGCAAAATAAATGTAACCCTTATCCAGATGCGCGCCGATTCCCTCCGCCACCAACATCACTCCAATCAAAATCAAAAAGCTCAGTGCCAACATCCGCAATGTGGGGTGCTCGTCGACAAAGCGGCTGACTCGATCGGCAAACACGATCATCACGATCATGGCAGCGATGATGGCGGCGGCCATCACCCGCAAATCATCGGCCATGCCCACGGCGGTGATCACGGAATCCAGTGAAAACACAATATCCATAATTGCAATCTGCGTGACCACTCGCGCGAATCCGGCCTGCACCGCGCTGACGTGGCCGGATTCGTGGTCAGCGAATTGCTCGTGGATTTCTTTCACGCTTTGCTGAACCAGGAACAATCCGCCAAGAAACAGCACGGCGTCCTTCCACGACACGCCATTGGCTTCGTCAAATTCGTGGCTGCCCTCGGTCGAATTCGAAAATCGCTCAATCAATGTTTCCGGCACGCCGAGACTCGTCAGTTTGAAAACGGTGTCCACCATCTCATGCACGATAAAATAAAGCACGAATAACAAGAGCAATCGGGTAATCAGCGCCACGACCAACCCGATACGCCGAGCCAACGATTGCTGATGCGGGGGCAATCGTCCGGAAACGATCGCAATGTACACCAGGTTGTCGACACCCAGCACGATTTCCATGGCGGCCAGCGCGAGAAAAGCTATGCCATTCTCAAACGTAAAAAGATCGATCATAGTCGGCGCACAGCTCTCTTAAACATTGGGATAACGTTTCGCCAGACGCAGCGATTCTGCCAGATAATAATTCAATCCTGAGCGTTGAGAACCACAGTCCAAGTCGCTCGGATCGTCTACCAAACGCCGACTGCCGGATGCTGCGCCGCACCCCGATCAAGGCGATCTGATCATTAACGTGGACGTTTGTCGGTTTTTTCTCGAGGCGGCGGTGGCAGTTCCCCAAGCGGCGGCCGGCCCGTTTGCGG
>JBFILF010000254.1:0-7966 GCA_041599835.1 Pirellulaceae bacterium | reverse complement strand
TCTTGACTAACTAGATTATTTTTTTGTTCGGTTGTTGGCACAAAATTTTTGAACCGAAAAATATTTAATATTCACTTGACAAGCTCGCGCCTTTTGGTAACGCCGCGCGGCGTGGCGCAAGTCGACCGGCTCATGCGCCGGCGGCAAGTCAGATGTGATTACCTTTTATTTCCGGCCGTTTATTTATCTCCGGCCGTTTATTAGCCGCGGCGGTGATCCAATCGCCCCGTCGCTCCCCCTGCCGCGCCCGGTCCCCCAGCGAACCCGTGCACAAGGCAAAGCCCGAGCGCTAGCGGGGCCGGTGCACGATGCCGGCGCGCTCAGTGGGGCGTGGTACAAAGTGGGCCGGGGCACTAAGTGGGCCCCGTGGATTGCGGGGCGGCCGCGCATCGGAACGGCGCATTCGGGGTGGGATTTTTGGCGTCGGGCGGGTGGCCGCTTGGCCAGGGGTTCCACCGCCAACGGTGCGTCCTGGTTTGGCCGCCGCAAAGTGGGGAATTTATCGCGATTTGGACCAAAAATCCCCGCAAAACTTGGAATTCCGAGGGATTTCCAGATTCGCTCAAAAAATCGTCAAATTCTCCAAAGAACCCCCCGTGGCCAGCGAAGAACCCTAAGCGAGATTCAATCCGTACTGACAAGCTGATTCAAGATCCACTTTTTGCCGGAGGTCTATACCCATGATCAAGAAGACTATTTTGATTGGTGCTGGCGCGTTGCTGGTCCTCGGCCTGCTGTTTGGCCGAAATTTGATTCCTTATGCCGAAACAGCGTTCCACAAAGTTCGCACGGTTGTGAACGACCAGGTGGATACCAGTTTCCAAATCGATGCCGCCCGACGCCAATTGGAAAAAGTCAGGGGCGAAATCGAGCCGATGCTGTGGAAGATCGCCAAGGAACAGGTCGCCGTCGAGCGATTGGCGGATCAGCTCGAGCAGCAGGAGACTTCGTTGGCCAATTCCGAAGCCCATATCCTGAAACTGCGTGACCACCTGTCATCGGGTGATGCCACCTACGTTTCGCACGGTGTGTCGTATGGCAATCACCAGGTGAAAAAGGATTTGGCGAGCCACTTTGAACGATTCAAAACGGCCCAGAATACGTATGAGCAAACCAAGCAGATTCTGCAGGCCCGCCAACAGGGTTTGAATGCTGCCCACGATAAACTCAAGGAGTCCATCGCGCAGCGAAAAGAACTGGAAGTTCAAATCGAAAACCTGGAAGCCAGAAAACAGATGATCGATGTTGCCAAGACGGCCGGCAAGTTCCAATTCGACAACAGCGAATTGTCGCAGGCCCGTCAGATGATCGAAGACATCAAGACGCGTTTGGACGTCGAGAACGAAATGATGAATCTGGCTCCGATTTATTCGGCCGAGATCCCAATGGACGACGTGTCGTACGAGGATGAAACGGATATCGTCGAAGCGGTCGATGCGTATTTCAGCAAAACCGGCGACGGAACCGTCGTCAAAAACTAACTTAGGCAACAGCCGTCAGGGGCTTGGGCCAGCGGGGCCCCAGCCCCTTTTTTTCGATGGCAGGTTGCGGTGCGGGCGGTCATTTCCACCAACGGGGTGGTTGAAGTTGCGGCGACTCAGACATGTTTCATTTGCGGCAAGAGTTTCGGAGCATCAACAAATCGGTGGCGGGCGGTCAGCTTAATGCGGCTTGCTCGCAGCTGCGGCGGCAAAATCTATTGCGCTCGGCAAGCGGGCGGCGATTGGCTGGAAAGCTCGTCGACAAACTCGTGGAGCGGGCCGAGACTTCGGCCATGGTCAACAACCTGGCGGCCGCTTGGCGCGACATGAGCGACGCCGCGACGATCGCCCAGGGACAACAAGCTGACAGCGTGACGCGAAAAATGAACCGGTTGGTGGAATCGACGATCGAACAAGCCGACCTGCTGCTGTCGTGCGGCAAAACGGAGCAAGCTGACCGCACGATCAAATTGCTGACCCGCCGGCGCATTCTCGACCGGCGGGCCGATCGCATCCAGGCCCTCTGCCAACAACTGCTGACCGCCGAACATCTGGCGTCGCGCGGGCAACTGCAACAGGCCCGATCCATGTTGCAGCACGTTCACGACCGCCATCCGGAATTGACCTTTCTCGAAGCTCGAATCCGCAGCTGCGCTGACCAGCAGACACAAATGACTCAACTGACTGGCCAGCTCAGATCGGCGATCAACGAGTCAGCGTGGGGCGGCGTTCGCCAGCTGACGAACCAGATGTTGCATATCGCGCCGCGGAACCAATTGGCCATGGACGCCTTGAATCGGTGCGAGTTCAAACAGCAGGTGGCGCCCCAGGTGGCGGGCCATAACGAGGGGCAAATCGACACCGCCCGTCCACAGCTGACCAACGTGGATTCGCGGCACGAAGCTGACGCACCCCACGATTCCACGTCACGATCATCGCCACCCGAAAATCGCTCGCCGCAGATCGAGGCCGCCTCGCAACAGAATTCGTTGCCGCTCGCCAACCGTTCGTTTCTGCTGTGGATCGACGGCGTGGGCGGGTATTTGATTTGCCCGCAACGCGAGGTGACGATTGGCCGCGCCCTCGAAGCGAGCGGCGTGGAGTTGCCGCTGCAAGCGGACATTCGCCGCCGGCACCTGAAGATCATCCGGTTTGACGGAGGCTTTGTTGTCGAGCCGCTGGGTAATGTCGTGTGTGAAGGCAAAAAGTTGGAACAACCTTTGCTGCTGGCTGAACGCCAATTATTGGATTTGGGCGCCGGTGTGCAGATGAAATTCGATCGCAGCCAACCGCTGGGCAACAGTGGCCGGCTAGAATTTACCAGCCGTCATCGCACTGAGCCGTGGTCGGACGCCGTGATCCTGATGGGCAATGCGATTCGCTTGGGACCCGCGCCGGAAAATCACATCGTCTGCCCGGATTGGAAACGCGATTTATTGATTTTTCGCCGTGGGGACGAGATTTGTTTTCGAGGACCGGACGCCTATGAAGCGGGTGGCCAGCCCTGCTCGGGGGATGTGGCCCTACGCCCGGGATTGATTATCACGGGCGACGACTTTTCCATCGCTTGTGAGACGATATGAAAGTGAGCTGAAACCGGGGGACTCCTGCTAAGGTAACAACCTAAATCGCAAATATTTTGACGCTGCGAACGTAATTCGATCGTTGGACGTGCAACCCGACAACCACAAATAACCCGATGGCGGTCAAAAACATCCGATCGGGAACTGAAAAAGAAACTGGACAAATGGACGAGCAGCCCGCTACTTTAGAGAGAGACGTAACTCCGCCACACGGCGGGACTGTTCCGCGCGCGGACGACGATCAACTGCGAGCCAAGCGCATGAAGTTCCATTATCTCAGCGGTTCACGACCGCTGGACGGCTACACCATCAAACGCGGGATCGGCATTGGCGGTTTCGGTGAAGTGTATTTCGCACTGAGTGATGCCGGCAAGGAAGTTGCGCTCAAGCGGATTCAGCGAAACCTCGATATCGAACTTCGCGGCGTACGGCAGTGTTTGAATCTCAAACACGGGAATTTGATTTCGCTATGGGACATCCGCACCTGTGAAGCCGGCGAGAGCTGGGTGATCATGGAATACGTGCCGGGTGACAGCCTGCGCGAGGTCATTGAAAAATACCCGCAAGGCATGCCCCGCGAGGAACTTCATTTGTGGTTCGAATCGACGGCCGCCGGTGTCGCCTATCTGCACGATCGCGGCATTGTGCATCGCGACCTCAAACCGGGCAACATCTTTCGCGATGAAGATGAGCAGGTCATCAAGATCGGCGACTATGGGCTGTCCAAGTTCATTTCCTGCAGCAACCGCGACGGCCAAACCGAATCCGTCGGCACGTTTCATTACATGGCGCCGGAAATCGGCAAAGGCGTGTACGGCAAGGAAATCGATATTTATGCGCTGGGCATCATCCTGTTTGAAATGCTGACGGGCCGCGTCCCGTTTGAGGGCGAAAGCAGCCAAGAGATCATCATGAAGCACCTGACGGCGTTGCCGCCCGTCGAAGGCTTGGCCGAACCGTATCGCAGCGTGATTCGTCGTGCATTGGCCAAGGATTCCGAACGGCGATTCGCGTCCGTCGCGGAAATGGTCGAGCAGCTGCAGCAGCCGGCAGGCTCGGTGGCCAAAGCGGCGGCGGAGGTTGCCGCAACATCGTCCGTGGTTCCCCCAATCCAGCCGATGTTTATCGGCGAACAAACCCATTACATCGGCGACGACGAAATTCGCTTTGGCGAAGTGCGCCAGGTCGTCGATGCTGAAATCTCACACACTTCGCGCCGGCCGGAAAGTCCGTTGGAGGGGATGGCCGCCGCCGCGGCAAACCCCGCGATGCCAGCCGCGCGGAAATTGCCCGACGAACCGATTGCCCGCGCGGTACACAGCGGTTGGCACAACGTCGTCGACTGGTGGTACAACGCCAACATTTCGACGCCGGTCAAAATCATCATCCTGATCGGCGTCATATTCTTGTTGCTGGCCAATTCGGCCTGGATCATACCGGCCGCATTTGCCTTGGGGTTCCTGTACTTGATGTATTATCTGGTTCGCAGCTGGACCACGCCGTCGATACCACGGCGGAGCCGCCGGCGCAAAGTCAGCAAGGCGGAATTGGCTGGCAGCGTTCGCGCCCATTTAGGCGGGCGCCCCGCCATCGACCGGGCTACCGAGTTGACCGGTTCGCTATTGGCAGCCGTGTTCGCCTGCCTGGTATTGGGGTTATTGGCGTTGGCGGTCGGCGGCAGTCAGATTGACTCGTCCAGCCAGCAATGGGCGTTTTATTCGTGGCTAGTTATCACCGGAGCTGTTGGCAGTTGGTCGATTTTGCTGGTGAATAAATTCTGGGAGCATCGCGATGACGAAGCCAGCGTCAAGCGATTTTTGATGGTTTCCGTGGGTCTCATGACGGGCTTCGTCGGATTTTTTGCCGATCAGTTTTTACATTTGAATTGGGCCGGGCAGGTTCACTACCACGGCTTGGAAATGTCGCCGCTCCACCCGGCGTTTTTTGTGTCTGCCAGCGCCCCGACGCTGTGGGGCTACCTGGTGTTTTTTGCCGGCCTGTTTTTCATCCTGAGATGGTGGCGGCTAGCCGACCCGTTACGCAAAACGCGATTGAGCATGTGGAGCGTGGGTCTCGGATTAATCTGGGCCGTCATCATCGGCCAGCTGTTCCATTTTCCACTGCCCTGGAGTGCCATGTTGGCCGTGACCATTTCCGTGTCAACGCAACTGGGCGCACCTTGGTTGTCTCCGCCGCGGCGCGAACAGATTTACCGTGGTCAAACCGCCTGACCCCCGATTACCGAAATGACAGAAATTCGCCGCAGCACGTCGATTCAAATGGCCCCGCCGACCAAACGGCAGGGTTGGGCGCTGCTGCTGGGTCGATTGCTGGTAATCAGCGGCCTATTGGCCGGGTGGCTGGTTGCCGCGCCGCTCATCCATTCGACGGTGGCCGCGGCCAACCCACCTTGGCTGGCGCAAACCGATCAGCAGGCCGCCGAACCGATCACGGAAACCGCGGCCACACTCGACGATGATGGCGACGATATCCACGTGCCGCGGGATGACGAGCAATCGGAAGAAAAAGTCGATCCGCTGCCGGAGTGGATCACGCGCGGCACATACAGCGACGACGAGGGCAACGAATTTCTGGTGGTCGCTTCGACCGAAGAGGTCAGTTTGCCGACGGCCAAACGACGGCTGCGGCAGGAGATTGTCGAACAACTAAGCCGCAAGATCGACGAATACCTGATTCCTGGCGCCTCACGGGTGATCCGCATTAGCGACGAGAGAATTGAACAAACCTGGTTGCCCGGCCATCGCTACACCGAAGTTCTGGTGACTAAATTGCCTGTCGACATAGCCGTCGAAGTCGGAACGGACGTGCAAAAAGCCTATCGCTGCTACAGTATGCTCAAGTTGGATGACGAGTTTTATGCGTGGGCCAACGAGTCGTGGAACCACCAGTTGGTCAGAAGTCGCGTGTTTCAAACTGGTGTGGTAGGGCTGGCCGTAATCGGATTGCTGTCCATCGTATTTGGGGCTTTTCATCTGAATCACCGCACGCGGGGATTTTACGGGGGGCGATTGCAGCTGGTCTCGCTGGCCATGCTGTTGATACTGGCCGCCGTGGTTGCCAGCGTCTCCAATCTGTTTGACTGGCTCTGACCCGCCGGCCGGGTGAGTCGGTCCATCGTATCGTTAGTCCTTCGCCGCGGCCTGACGAAAAACCCTTTTCGTTTGGCGTCGCAGCCGTTAAGTTGCGTGGCGTGCTGGTGTCCCGTCCCGCGGTTTGTGAACGCAGCTGTCATGGTTTATCTGGTTGCCCAAGGACCGCTTCCCGAGCAACGGTGGCGGCGGCCCATTCGCGAAGGCCAGTTGGAAATCATCGGCCGCGGTTCGGCCGGCTGGGGCGTCGACTGGGATTCGATGATCTCGCGCCAGCATGCGGAAATCTCGCTGATCAAGAATCGGCTGCGCGTGCGCAAAATCGAGTCTGCCACCAATCCGTTGTTCTTTCGCGGTCGGCAATTGCCCGAGTTTTATGTTTCGCCTGGCGAGCATTTTGTGATTGGCGAAACCAAATTCATTTTGGTCGCAGACCGCGTCATGGTCACGTTGGATTTGCCGTTACCAGACGCCGAGGAAACGTTTCATGCGGACTACCTGCGACAAGTCGATTATCGTGATGCCGGCCAAAAGATTGCGGTACTGGGCCAGCTGCCCGAGTTGATCTCGCGCTCGGTTAACGACGCCGATTTGTACGTGCACTTTGTCAATCTGTTGATGACAGGCATTCGTCGCGCCAACACGGTGGCGCTGGTGCAGGTGCAAATCGGCAAGTTGTCCGATCCGGAAGCCGCGGTCGAGGTGTTGCACTGGGACCAGCGGGTGCTTACCGAGGGCGATTTCCAACCGAGTTGGAAGCTGATCAAACGGGCCATCGAGGCTGGCGAAACGGTGTTGCACAAGTGGAATCTTCCAACCGCCGTTGGCGCTGGGGAGTCAACCATCGCACACGAAGGCGATTGGGCCTTTGTCACTCCATTGCACGGCGAGCTGTCCGCCGGGTGGGCGATATACGTAGGTGGCGGGTTGAACATGGCCGCCGACCGGTTGGCGGCCGAAGGCGATGAAGACCTGCGGGACGACATTAAATTTGCCGAGCTGATCGCGGCGACATTGGCCAATTTGCGGCAAGTGAAAATGCTGGAGCGCAATCAAGCCAGCCTGCGTCCGTTTTTCTCGCCCGTGGTGCTGGACGCGATCGCGGGCCAGGATCCGGATGAAGTGCTGGCGCCACGCGAATGCGAGGTCTCGGTGCTCTTCTGTGATCTGCGGGGATTCTCCCGCAAATCGGAAAAATTCGCCAAGGATCTTCATGAGTTGTTGGACCGGGTCAGCCAGGCACTCGGAGTCACGACTCGTGAAATACTTGCCGAGCGTGGCGTCGTCGGCGATTTCCACGGCGACGCTGCCATGGGCTTTTGGGGCTGGCCATTACCGCAGCCGGATCGCGCGGTGCGGGCGTGCCGGGCGGCGCTGAAAATTCAAACGTACTTCCAGGAGTTTTCCGTTCAATCCGATCACCCCCTGCGCGAGTTCCGCATCGGCCTCGGCATCGCTTCGGGAAATGCCGTGGCTGGGAAAATCGGCACTAGCGACCAAGTCAAAGTCAGTGTGTTTGGTCCGGTAGTCAATGTCGCCTCGCGGCTGGAGCACATGACCGCCCAGTTGCGGGCGGGGATATTGATCGACGAGGCAACCGCCGAGTTGGTTGGCCAATCGGATATTGAAGGCGCCATGCGAATTCGCCGCTTGGCGATCGTCCAGCCGTACGGGATGGACAACACCATCACGCTGCACCAGGTCTTGCCGCCTCCCGGCCAACGCTCGGCGCTGGCGGACGAAGACATCTTGGCATATGAATCGGCGCTGAAAGCTTTTATTGACGGGGATT
>JBFILF010000253.1:0-8015 GCA_041599835.1 Pirellulaceae bacterium | reverse complement strand
TTCGATGCTGCCGTCGTCGTATTCAAACTGCACGATCAATGGCATCACCAGGCCGCCGACGTTTTTGAAATTGACGACATACAAATTGGGCAAGTTGTTGAGCGTGGCCTTCTGCTCGTCGGTGAGCGTTTCCATGAACTTGTCGTAAGCCTGTTTATCTTCCTCCGTGATGTCCAGTTCGTCGTACTCGTTATAGAAATCTTTGAGCTCGGGGAATTTGTCGGCGCGTTTCGCCAGCGCCCGGTTCCGCTCTTCTCCAAGCGACGGACCATCGTCATCGCGATTCTCTTTCTGTTTGGGCTTCTCGATGTAAGGATTGTCGGTATCGACATCGATTTGCCGTACGCCGTCGATGGCAATATCCACATGGTCGGTGGAATAAAACCAGCCACGCCAGAACCAGTCCAAGTCCACCCCGGAAGCGTCTTCCATCGTGCGGAAGAAATCGGCGGGCATCGGCCGTTTGAATCGCCATCGGTTGGAATATTCTTTGAAGGCAAAATCAAACAGTTCACGGCCCAGGATGGACTCGCGCAGAATATTCAGCGCGGTGGCCGGCTTGGCATAGGCATTGTTGCCAAACTGCAATAACGATTCGCTGTTGGTCATGATCGGAACCTGGTTGGGACTGATCATGTACTCGACGATGTTTTCCGCCTTGCCACGGCGCGACGGATATTTTTCTTCCCATTCCTGCTCAGCCAGGTACTGCATAAAGGTGTTGAGGCCCTCGTCCATCCACGTCCACTGGCGTTCATCGCTGTTGACGATCATGGGAAACCAATTGTGGCCGACTTCGTGGATCACGACCGAAATCAGGCCGTACTTGGTGCGCTTCGAATACGTACCGTCTTTTTCCGGTCGAGGTCCGTTGAAACAAATCATCGGATATTCCATACCGCCAACCGGTCCGTTTACCGATATGGCAACCGGATAAGGGTAGGGAAACGTGAATTTAGAGTAGACATCCAGCGTGTGGGCCACGGCGTGAGTGGAGTACTTGCTCCACAACGGCTCGCCTTCGTTGGGATAGAAGGACATTGCCATCACGACTTTGTCGCCAACATCGACGCCCATCGCGTCCCAGATGAATTTTCGAGACGTAGCAAATGCAAAGTCACGCACGTTTTCGGCTTTGAAGATCCAGGTCTTTTTGCCCAATGGCCGATTGGATTCGTTGGCCTTGGCTTCCTCCGGAGTCACCACAAATTGGGGCGTCCGCGCCGAGCGAGCTGCCTCGTATCGCTCGCGCTGCTGTTTTGTCAACACGTCATCGGCGTTCTGTAACACACCGGTCGCGGCCACGATGTGGTCGTCGGGCACCGTGATCCGGACTTCGTAATCTCCAAAGTCCAAGGTGAACTCGCCGCGGCCCAGAAACTGTTTGTGCTGCCAGCCGGTAACATCGGTGTAGGCACAGGCCCGCGGAAACCACTGCGCCATTTCGTATAGGTAATTGCCGTCTTTCTCAAAAAACTCATAACCCGTGCGCCCCCGCACCAACTTGGAGTTGTTGATCGCATAGGTCCAGTCGACATCGAATGTATACGATTCGTTTTGCTGCAACGGCTGGGGAAGATCGACGCGCATCATCGTCTTGACGATGGTGAAGTCCAGTTTCTGGCCGCTGTTGCTATCGGCCACTCGTGATATCTTGACGCCCCCGTCAAACGTCTCGCGAAACAGCATCCCGCGAATCCCATCCAGTGACATGCCACGCTGTTCGCTGTGAGTTTGCGTGGTCACGGCGTCGGCATGCGGCTGACGGATATTCGGATCCAGTTGCAGCCACACAAACCGCAACGGGTCCGGCGATTGGTTGGTGTACGTGATTTGCTCCTGGCCGATCAGCTGCTGCGTTTCGTCGTTAATCTCCACGTCAATTTCATAATGGACTTGCTGCTGCCAGTAGCGGTGGCCCGGCGCCCCGGAAGCAACCCGGTAGTCGTTGGGAGTCGGCAGAATCTCTTCGAGTTGGCGGAATTTGTCCGGTTGATCAAATTTTTCGATCGTTTCCTGCGCCGCCAACTGGCCTGTGGCCAACATCAAGCCCATGAACAGGCAACCCGCCAATTTCACAAAAAATCGTCTGGTCACTTCGATGGCTCCCACGTGTTTATTTCCCGATCGGCACATATTCCCCATTCCCATTAAAGTCCGCCGGCCGAGACTCGGCAAGCAACCGGGCGCGGCGCCCCCGCGAATTCGCAGATGCAAAAACCGGGTAGTGCCTTATTTTTGTGTTGTTATCAGCCGGAACGCGCTAGCGTCCGGTTTAGGGGTAAAAACCGTGGGCTAACGCCCTGCGGCTGATCGTTTCTTCGCGTGGCAAAACATTGTTGAGGCACTACAAAAAACCGAATCATACGAAGGAAAAACCCTCAATAACATCCAGCCAGCAGCAAATCGGAATCGTATATAATGGCTCCACCTTCAACGCAGCTGGTAGGAGTATCCATGAAACGGCGCGAGTTTCTGGCGGGAATGGCGGCCGCATCGGGTGTGGGTTGGCTGGCAAGTCATCCATTGCTGGCCGAATCCGCCACGACCGACAAAGTGCTGCCCGTTGACCAATTGGTCACACTGGAAACACGATCGGCCATCGAGCGCGGATTGAATTTTCTGGCGCGAAGGCAAGTGCGCTCAGGTGTACTGCAAGGGGCGTTTGGCAGCGGCGGATACGCGAGTGGCGTGGCCGTCACGTCACTTGCCGGACTGGCCTTTTTGTGCAGCGGATCAACCCCAGTTGCCGGCCAATACGCCCGCAACATTCGCGAGTGCACCCGATTTCTTTTGCGTCATACCCGCGACTCGGGATACATCGCCAGCGATAGCTCGCATTTCTCAAACATGTACGGTCACGGCTATGCGATGTTATACCTGAGCCAAATTCTGGGCATGTCCAACAGCGAAGCCGTCATGGAAAAGCTCAAGCTGGCCGTCGAGATGACGTGCAACATCCAAAACCAGCACGGAGGATGGCGATATCAGCCCGTCAAGCAGGACGCCGATCTATCGATCACCATCTGCCAGATCATGGCGCTGCGGGCGGCCCACGATGCGGGTTTGCAAGTCTCCGAAGAGGTTCGCGCTAAGACGGTTGATTACGTTAAACGAAGCCAAAACTCCGACGGCAGCTTTCGTTACACACTGCGGGGCGGACGGTCCACGCTGGCACTGACGGCTGCTGGTGTGGTGTCGTTGTACAGTGCCGGCATCTACGAAGGCGAGATCGTGGAAAAAGCCCTGAAATGGATGATCGACCGCAAACCCGGTGTAGCTCGCGGTCAAACGGTCAGTCCAATGAACTACTACTACGCCCACTACTACGCGGTACAGGCGATGTGGCACGCCCAGTTGAAACATCCCGAATATTGGAACACCTGGTACCCGGCGATTCGAGACGAACTGCTTCAAGTCAAACGCGCCCAAGACGGAACCTGGCCGGACGAACGAGTGGGACCGGAATTTGGCACCGCCATGGCATGCATCATTTTGCAAATACCCTACAACTACGTGCCCGTATTTGCCCCATAACCGTTTCTCTTTCCCCGTATTGCATCTTCCTTCCCAGAATTGCATCCGTCATGAAACGAGTGCGTTATTGCGTGGCAATGAGCCTGGACGGTTACATCGCCGGACCGGCTGGCGAAGCGGATTGGATCATCATGGATCCGGAAATTGATTTTCGCGAGTATTTTTCGCAGTTCGATACGCTGATCATGGGCCGCCGCACGTATGAGCCCATGGCCAAGGCCAACCAGGCAGGCCCGGACACCAACATGTTTGATGACATGAAAATTTATGTGTTTTCGACGTCATTGAATCAGGCAGATTATTCGGATGTCACCATCGTTGGCGATCGTTCAGAAGAATTTTTGAAGTCCTTAAAACAGCAAAGCGGCAAAGATATTTGGCTGTTTGGCGGCGGCCAGTTATTTCGCAACCTGGCCCAAGCGGGACTGGTCGATTCAGTCGAAGTCGCCGTGATACCGGTGTTGTTAGGCGGCGGTATTCCCTTGTTCCCGCCGCCGGCCAACCAAATCAAATTGTCGTTAACCGCGCAGCGTCAATACGCGCAGACCGGCACCATGTCGTTAGAATATGCCGTGCAAAACGAAACGGTTAGGTGACGAGCGGCGGGTTCAATACCGGCGGCCGCGGCCTCCGCCTCCGCCTCCGCCTCCGCCTCCGCGGTTTTCGCGCGGTCTGGCTTCATTAACCGTCAGCGGACGGCCCTTGTGTTCTTTTTCATTGAGCCCACTGATGGCCGCCTGGGCCTCCGAGTCGCTGCTCATCTCAACGAAGCCAAACCCTTTGCTGCGACCCGTGTCGCGGTCGGAGATGACCTGCGCGCTTTCGACCGAACCAAATTCTGAAAACAACTCCTCCAGTTCTTCACTGGTGACGCCGTAGCTCAGATTACCGCAATACAATTTTTTCCCCACCGCTTAGTCTCCTGAGCGAAGAGATGACCAGCCCACTCTTTCACTTTCCGGGCCAATAGAAAGGGGCTGACATCATCGCCCACTCGGCGGGACGGACGAAAAAGCTCCTCGCGGCCAATCAAAACAATCGATCGACCCATCGCGTTGCGTTCGTTCGACAAACCAACCAACCGCAATTTATATGCTACCGGGGGGTCCGTGTACAGCAGATTCTGGAGCCGCCCGGCCAATTTGTAACGTCATATTTGTTAACAAATGGCCCGATTCTTGCCGGGCGGCCGGTTTAACGTCGCGTCACAGGCAAGCCAAGCCCGAGGGGCCGGCAGGCCCATGAGGCTGAAACAAGCGATCAACTCAATGGCGGGCGCCTCCCGTTTGGGGTCTGTTGAGTTCAGGCAAGTTACCGGTGGTCCTCACCCGTCGGCCGTGACGTAACCGTCCCTTGATGCCGAACCAATAGTTAATCAATTAATCCAAATCAAACCGCTGCGAAAAAATGCCATTTAATTTCGCGCGCGCGTTGAAACAAATAACCGAAACTAATTGCCACCAACGTCTTGATGCAGCGAGTCTAGTGTCAGAAGGGAGACGAATGGTCGGCGGGATTGCAGATCTGGAGGACCGTGTTCTAACAGCGGCGTTTTCGCTGGCCCGCCGGCAATCGTTGCAGCCCCATTGAAAAAAGCGCTCGTGATTGGTCGCTGAATGGTGGGGCAAAATCGCGTTAGATTTCAAATTTGTCCCCACTTCTTATGTTGCTTCTTCTTCCTAGTTAGCCTACTTTAACAAATAGCATTCTGCATCGTCGAACGCTCACCGGGAGGTAAGAATCATGTTTCGATTATCTTTGGCGGCCGCCGTGGTGTTGGCGGGTTTCAGTTTGTTTGGCCCGCTCGATTCAACGGAGGCGCAAGTGTTGCGGGGCCGCCGCGGAGGTGGCCTTCGCTGTTGTCCGCCGCGCGCGCGGCTGGTTTGTCCGCCGCCTTGTCGGCCATCATATGGGTGCCAAAGTTGTTGCCCACAACCATGCTGTCCGACCATTCCCCAGGAAACTGTCCCTTGCTCGGCGTATTCTGGACCCTGTTACGATATTTGCATGACCAAGACTCAGGTTTTGGGGTTGGAGGTTACGTCCTGTGGCGGACGATGTTTCCCGCCGTATCGTGGAACGCAAGTTTGTTTGCGAAATCCCGCAACGGGAGAAGAGTGGTGCGAGTGTTGCAATGCCGATGGTACGAATTGTTGGCTATTGACGGATTACCGCGGATGTTGTTTTAGCCGCTGCGGATTGCGGGGCCGGGGCCATTGTCGCTTGCGCAGATGTGGCAGAAGCGGTTGCTGTTGCCGCTAGTTTTCCCCAATTGAACAAGCAATTCGAAACCCGATGGAAAACATGGATGTATTCATCGGGTTCCTTCTTGAAAACCCGCAATACAAATCCTTGCCCTGGTTCAGGTACGTGCCACCGCGATATACCACCCAATTCGCCGTGTCGATTTTTTTGCGTTCGTTCAATGAAGTAACACCGTCGGGCCAACACCATTCAGCAACATTGCCCAGCGTATCGAACAAGCCGAAACGGTTGGGCATATGAGAACCGCACGGATGTGTCGTTGCTGTCAGACCATCGGATGAATTATCTCCGTTACAGCTGTAAACGCGTAACAATCCATGCAATTCCAGACCGCCGAAATGATAGGTCGTGGTCGAACCGGCGCGACACGCTAGTTCCAACTCGGCATGCGTTGGCACGCGAAAACCGTTTCGCTCATTATGAACCGACCAGATTCCATCTGTTTTTTCATAGCACGGTTCGCGGCCGGTTTTGTGACTCAACCAATTGCAAAACAGCATTGCCAACCGGAAGTCCAGCCGCTGCGCGGGCCAACCGTCCCCCGGACTAACCTCCTCGTTGGGGGTCCACGGTTCATCGAACTCGGACCAGTCGATCCCCGCTTGCGGGTCATTCACAAACACGTGAAACAAGCCAATTGGAATCTCAATGTCGGACAAGTAAAAATCTGGATGGACGTCGATTGGCCGCATTCGAATGGTCTCTCTTTCCAGAAGTTGTTGCGGCAAACCGGCGCCTTTTTCAATCACCGATTGATGGCTTGCCGGAATCCGAACCATGGTGATTCCACCTGGCAAGTCATACCAATTTGCATGACGGCGCGCCGTCTGATTAAAAATGTCGAGGCCATCGAGTGTCTCGGCAACCGTCGTGCGACGAGGCTGCGGCCAGCCCAATTGCGACAATGTCCAACGTGCAGCGCTATGGACTTCGGCGGAACAATTAGCCAGCAGGCTTTGAAACAATGTATTAAGACTTTTTAGTTCGTTGGACGACAGCGTCGCGGAGTCGATAGTTCCAATCGCAAGGGCCATCGCACTTTGAAAACTACTATTGGTAGAACGCTCAATTTGCTGCGTAATGCTCGTCAATTCGCCATGCCAGTCTTTAAACCCGTGAATAAATGCGGTGCGTTGAGTGGGGTTGGTGGACGGATTCACTAATGATTCGACGGCTGACTCATCACCCAAGTGCAGAAGCACGGTGGCAAATCGCATCTGTATATCAGGAGAAGATGCGGTTTCGGTAGCTTGCAACAACGCGTCTCGGATCGCATCTCTGCGGACACCACGATGATGGCCTGCCAGTGCCTGCACAATATTCCCACACTCTCCATTTTTCGCATTGGGAACCAATTTCAACAGCTCCCCAACTCTAGCTTGGTCAAATGGACCGAATCGAGCTTGGGCAAACAACAACCTTAATCGTTGCGAAGAACTCAATTCGGCCTGCGACAAGTCAATATTTCTCAACACTCGGTTGGCATATTCATCCAACGACTCCAGTGCGTACGGTACTCCAGCCGGACTGGTAGATACGAGTTGGCTTAACCGGTCGCGAATATGCCGGTTATCAATTTGATTTCCCCATGCCAACAACGCTGCGAGCGCTGCGATGACCAATACCATGACTGCACCTGCGCGCCGCAAATAATAAACCGAGCACGCTCGAAAATATGCTTTGGCGGAGACGTCCGACGGCAATGAACGAGAAACCCAAAGCATGCTTACAAATTCGAACAGCGAAGGTAAAAATCGATTTTCCTGACGCGCCGTCCATGCGTTATTAAGTTCCGCAAATCTCAGCTGCGTTCGTCCTTGCCAGGTTTGCTTTTGCTTGCTGGTCAACCAGTTGCGGACGGGGTTGACCAGGAAATCATGCGTCAGATGGTAAAACGTCACCTGTTTGTTCGCCGCGTCGGTGCTGGTGCTGGAATCCTCCGCGCCGGAATCTTCAATCGGCGATATCAAATGGGCTTCGTGCTCCAGAAACCACATCACTTCGTCGAACAGTTCCCCCTGATCGTCCAGGTTTGCAGCTTGCCGCAGCATGTCGCGGGGTTGAATCCGGCCCTTGATATCGCGGGATTGATCGGGAAGCAGCTGCGCGAGGATTGTCCGGGCATGACCTTCAAATTGCCGCCGATGCTGGGGAACCTGGGGCCCGGAAAAGACGTCTTCCAGGAATTCGCGGCCCACGCCCTCCCAGCCACC
>JBFILF010000252.1:0-8047 GCA_041599835.1 Pirellulaceae bacterium | reverse complement strand
CTGGGCAAGGTCGACTTGCTGATTTCCAGTGACGGTTTTTTTCGGGAATCGCTGGCCGACGAAACTCAGCGGACCGTCGGGTTCGCTGATCGTTTCACGCGGGCGGTCCCGGCCATTTTTTTTGTGAATGGCACGGCAGAACACCGCAATCAATTGTCGGTCAGCCGCGCGGCAGAGGTCAACGTGTTGGGCATCGTCGATGAATTCTGGGAATGCGGCGATGAGGCCATTCGCCCGCGCGTACCGCTGGGCGACGATCAAATTGTAATTAACCAGACGTTGGCCGATGATCTGGGCATTTCGTTACCGGAAGTCTTATCGGGCGACGTGCGGCTCACCGTTGGTGTTCCGAAACAGAAACTGTTGCCATCCGACAGCGCTTTGGGCGACAAAGATGACCTGGTCGAACGTTTGGTTGATTTGAAGATCGTGGACGTGATTCCGGCTCGCAGCCTGGGGCGGTTCGGAATTCACCCGACGCAAATTCCACCGCGCAACGCGTTTGTTTCCATCGGCACACTGCAGAACGCACTTACGGAGGGCGTGCTGAAATACAAGCCGTCGACGGAGCAGTGCAACTTGATCCTGGTGTCGGACCAGAGCCCACGAGTTCCGCCGCCACGGGATGCCGTGGATTGGCTGTGGCAGTCGTTGCGGCCAGACGCCAGCGACTTGGGCTTGCGCATCCAACGGGTGACCCAGGATTACGCTGGTCAAACCATATTTGATTACTTCAGTTTGTCTTCCGATCGGCTCGTCATTCCGCCCAGCGGCGTGGAGTCGCTTCAGGCGGCCTTTCCGTCTGCGGTTCCACTGTTCACCTACCTGGCCAACGACATTTCGAAAATCGATAACCAAACAGGCGAACCGATTCCGGACGGGATTCCGTTTTCGATGGTGACGGCCGTAGATGTTGCGTCGACGTTTCAACTGCCGTCGGCCGATGGCGGCACGATGCCGGCACTAAACGACAACGAAATTGCCGTTAATTCTTGGGCGGCCGACGATTTGAACCTGAAGATCGGCGACCGTGTGCGGCTGACGTACTTTCAACCGGAAACAACTCATGGCGACGAAACCGAGTCCACCGTCGATTTGACGGTGGTGCACATCGTGCCGGTGACTCGACCTGTCGAACCGTTTCGCGTGGGGCGCCGCGGCGCGGTTTCGGATGCCGTGTACGACCAGCCGCCCACGACGGCCAACGATCCGCACCTCACACCCCAAGTTCCGGGTTTGACGGACGCCGAATCCATCGAGCGGTGGGATTTGCCATTTGAGACGGCCGACGCGCTGCGACCGCAAGACGACGACTACTGGGAGTATTTTCGAACGACTCCCAAAGCCTTTGTGTCGCTGGCAACCGGCCAGCGACTGTGGTCCAGCCGATTCGGGCAGGTCACTTCGTTTCGAATTTCGGCGGACGACATTGACGAAGCGCTCATCGAGCAACAATTGCTTCAGCAACTGCGCAGCGATGGCCATTTGCTGGGAATGCAAGTTGTGCCGATTAAACAAAACGGATTGGATGCGTCGTCAGGATCCACGCCATTCGACGCGTTGTTTCTCGGTTTAAGCATGTTTGTGATCGGCGCGGCGCTGATTCTCGTGTCGTTATTGTTTCGACTGGGACTACAACAACGGTCCGGCGAGTTGGGTACGTTGCTTTCCTCGGGGTTTCGACAGAAACGCGTCGGTAAGATCTGGTTGTTAGAGATGGTAACGGTTTGCCTTGTCGGCGCCGCCATGGGAGTGTTGATCGGGATTGGTTATGCGGCACTGATGTTATTGGGGCTCAGTACCTGGTGGGTGGGGGCCATCACGACGCCGTTTTTGCAAATGCATATCGACTGGTGGACGCTGCCCGTGGGTTTGATTTGCGGCGTCGTCATTTGCAGCTTGACCATTTTTTGGTCGATTCGCCGCGCCCGGGCCCACTCGGTTCGCGAGTTGTTGGCGGGCGAAGTGGACACGGGTTTATCAGCAGCCAAGTCGCGTTTTCAATCGGTCGCGCGGTGGATATTGGTCGTTTGCCTGGCGGCCGCCATGGGATTGACGCTGTTGGCAGCGTTTTCGCTGGGGGGCGAATCGCAAGCCGGGGCGTTTATGGGCGGGGGTTTTCTGGTGCTGACCGCAGCCTTGTTGTGGATTTGGCTGCAACTGCAACGTCGCGGTCGGGCAACCATCGGCACCAGCCTGAATTTGAGTCGATTGGCTTTGACCAACGCTGGGCGAAATCCACTGCGGAGCACGCTGACGATCGGCTTGGTCGCCGTCGCCAGTTTTTTGATTCTGGCGATCAGCGCGTTCCGGTTGTCGCCGACGCGCGAAGGAACGGCGGGTTTTCAGTGGGTGGCCAAAACGTCACAGCCGGTATTCGCGAATCTGGATACGCCCGAAGGCCAGCGATCGGTGCTACGGGGTGAAACCAAAGAACTCGATCCGACCAGCAAGGTGCTGTCCTTCCGTTACAAATCCGGCGAAGACGCCAGCTGTAACAACCCTTATCAATCCAGCCAACCGCAGGTATTGGGAGTGACCCGCGACACCGTTGACTATTTCGGCCGCGACGACGTGGATCGTTTTGCATTTTCAATGACGCCAGGCGACAACCCGTGGCGACAATTGCATGAGCCGCGAGACGACGGTGTGATTCCGGTGATCATCGACAAAAATACTGCGTGGTATAGCTTAAAAATCTACGTTCCCGGCACGCAGTTCACCGTTGATTACGATTCGGGACAGAGTCTCACATTCGAGCTGGTGGGGTTATTAAGTAATTCAATACTGCAGGGCAGTCTATTGATCTCAGAAGAAAACTTCACTCGTAAATTTCCCGACCTCAGTGGTTACCGGTTTTTCCTGCTCAAAACCCAACCAACTGAAATTGATAAATTGCAGACGGCGCTAGCAGACCAGGGCTTTGACGCGCGCGGTGCGGAGGCGTTGTTGGCCGGTTTTCTGGCGGTCCAAAACACCTATCTGAGCACCTTTCAAAGTCTTGGTGCGCTCGGGTTGCTGCTGGGTACATTTGGGCTGGCGGCAGTGCAGTTGCGCAGCATTGTCGAACGTCGAAAGGAACTTGGTTTGATGCGGGCGGTCGGATTCTCCCGTTCGCGGCTGGCCCGCATGGTGTTGCTGGAGAATGCCTGGTTGCTGGCGCTGGGATTAGCGATCGGCATCGGCGCGGCGCTGTTCACCACACTGCCACATTATTTCTTTGGTGCTGCATCCGTACCGTGGCAGGAGACGTTGATAATGTTTGGAGCGATTGCTTTGGTCGGATTGGGCACCAGCTGGTTGGCGTCGAAGGCAGTATTCAAAGCGCCGCTGGTACAATCGTTGCGGGCCACGGGATAATTAGGGGCAAGCCAGTGCCTGGCAAAAAAGCAATTTCGCGAAGGCGAAAAATTAAACGAACGCCACGTCATTCGCTTCGCTTTTCGTCCTCGCTCGTCCGATTACTTAGGTGGATCGGGCAATGTCAGCGGCCGGGCGGCTTGGGTGAGCGCCTGCTGGTAATGTTTCAGCAATCCGTAGGTGGACTGAAACTCGGGGCGATCAATGAGCGTTTGATATCGGGCATCGGAGCGCACTTGTTCGTATCGGTTCAGGCAGTCCGCCAACGCCGTGGGTGCCGGGTGGGCATTGCCGCTAAAGATTTCTGCCGGCAACGCCAGGTAAGCTTGCCATGACTTGTCGAGCAACCGAAACAACTGGGGCGCGAATCTCGCCAACTCATCGCGAACCGCCGACGCTTCGTCTTGCGCCTGACGTTGGGCCAAGGGTGGTTGTCCGGGCGCCGCTTCGGGCTGCGGTTGACCGACTGGAGCCGGTTGCAGTTCTCCCGTGTATGTCATCAAAGTGTGTACGAGCTGCGCAGCCGCTGGCGGTACCGGTGCCGGTTGGCCAGGGGCTACCGGCCGGTAATAACTGGCGTTGGCAAACTGGTTGAGCTTGAGCACCGAACCGTCGATCGATATGCCGGCAAACAAGCCCCGGCTTCGAGAGTATGAGTAAACTTCGGCCTGCAGACGCCCGTCGGTGGCGGCCGACGCGTTGCGGCCCACTGGACCGGCGGCTGCCGCGGCATCGGCGCCAATCGTAAATTTTCCGGACAGCATGCTTTCCACACTAGTTCGCGTCTTGAACACCAAAATAACATCGGTGGACTGAATGCCCACTTGCCAGCCGACATTTCCGCCGGTCAGTGTTAGAAACAAAGGTGCTCGCCACTGTCCTTGCTCGTCACGGACGATGATCACGCCGTTACCGTGTCGCGCACCGACCACAAAACTACCTTTGATGACGCGCGGAATGATCGCCACCGCCTGGGCATCGGCCAGCATCTTGGTGGGGATGGCACTGACTGGAATTTGCATGATCTCATTGAGCACCGTGATCGATTCGTCGATCGTGGCTTGCTCGCGAAATTGGGCATGGGCCCAGTTGGTTGACAGGGCCAGGGTTGCCATCGCCAGGGCAAGGATGATGGGTGACTTTAACAAACAGGAAGATTTGATCAGCGACATAACACGTCCCAGCAAAATTGAAACTGCCCCGCAGGTGCATTCCATCCGTCAGAATATTCGGCGAGGAACTTTAGGAAATTTGGGCCGGTCGCGTCAAGGCGAATGTGACGTGTAAAAATAGGCAGTTGCGAACAAACCGGCTCGGCATTCAAGCCGCCTTGCGATGTTTTGCGTCATGGGACTCCAGCGACGACGGTTGTGGTATGTCCTGGCCCGGGCAAGCCTGCCAGGTCCATTGGTCAGCACGTTGTTTCATGGTCGCCTGACGCCTTTCATCAGTGCGTTCCACATACCAGTCCACGAGTTTTTGGATGCGCAACAAGCGACTGATGGCAACGATCGCGGGCATCAGCCAGCCGAGAAAAAATCCGTGGGAGCGCATACGCCACAACCGATTAAACTCCTGGCGGCTCAGATTTGGATCCAGGGCCAAACGCATCGACCCGGACGCTTTCCACGTAAGAAACTTGAGACCTCGCAACGGCGATTTGACGAAGTGATCGCCGGGCGAACGGTCGGGGTAGGCAGCTTTGATCATCTTGGCGAAGTACGTGGACGGCAGCACCAGTGTCTTCATGTTACGACGACCGGGAATGCGCACGCCCCACCGCTGGTTATTGGCATGCTGGCGTGCCTTCATCTGTCGTTCATTTGGCAGCTCAACTTTGCCAGACCAGACTCGAAACGCGTACAGACACTGCATTTCCGTCATCATCGGTATCGAGCCGATAATCGGGCGCGCGTAACCAAGAAATGCGATGCTGGAATCGTGCGGAGGAAAAATGAAATGGTAGTTACTTGCCAGATCGCCGCGCGAATGTGGCTCGGGCAGGAAGGGGCAATGGAACTCATAACCGAAACAACAAATGATGTGTGTAAACCTGCCATGATCTCCACTTTTGAAATGCACGATATCGCCCGAAACGTCAATCACTTCGTTCTGGGTGGCAACCCGACCCGTGGCTGTATGATCCACCGTGTGTCCGTTCTTGTTAATGAACATCTGACCGTAGTGGTATTGATTGCGCCAGAGTCGAACGCCATGGCCCTGGTACCCGGCAATCGATCCGGTCGAAAGGTAGTCGGCCATGTAGCGGCGGCCCGGCGCGCCCTTGACAAACGAACTGACTGCCGTGATTAGCGGTGCCGCCATGGTGTCCAATGCGAAATCGTGCTTGTCGAACAAACCCACTTTCGGCCGGCGGGCAAACCAGGTTTTGCGCAAAAAGTGTTGTCCGCCGCGGATGGCCCAGGTGATTCGCGCCGGCGTGTCCACCAGCAGATCGATCACGTCGGAGGCTGTTTCACCGCCGCCGTAAACCAGGATGTGGTCGTTCTCCGAATAGTCCGTCGGTTCAATGTGCTTGATATCGCCGGCGTGAATGACGGCTCCAGTAAAGTGACAAATCGGTGCGCCGATTGCTTTCTTCCTGCTGTTCACGCCGGTGCAGACTGCCAGGCGCGGCGATCGGACCGTTTTGGTTCGCCCGTGCTGGCAATAGGTGACTAACCATTGTCCGTCATGTTTCGTCACGGATTGAACCGACGCACCCAGCTGAATATGCGGCCCCAGCTGAAAGTGCTGGATGTAGTCGCGCAAGTACTGCATGACATCGGTGTGATGCATGAAATGCCCGACGCTTTCATCCATGAAGAAATCGGATGCCTCGGTGACCAGGCGCGACGATGAGGAAATCGTGGATTTCATGACGGTCGTGATCGACGGATCGTCCGAGTAATTCCAGACGCCGCCGATGTCCGAGCGCCGCTCAAGCACGATGGGCCTCAGCCCGTTTTCCAGCGCGTATTTGCCAGCGTAAATTCCGGACCAGCCGCCACCAATGATGCAGACATCCATGTCTATCATTCTGATATTGTGAAATTACGGGATTGCCGAATTGTTTCTGAGGCGGAGATCCTAGGCAGAATCCGCCAATTGGAGCAATGGAGAACCAAAATCCCGCGATCGATTTTCCGCGATTTTGCTGGCTGCTGTTTGCCGCGGCAAACCCTGAATCCGCTCAGACAACATCGAAAACATTGGAGTTACAAATTGGAGGAGCGAATCATGGTTTATCGGGGATGACCAATCGGAATCAGGTAGAGCGGTGACTCGTTTTTTGGCAACGCCAGCACTTGAGTAAGTTGGCGATCGTTGAATGCCCCGATCGGCACTCCGCCGAGGCCAAGTGCCACTGCTTGAAGCAATAGATTCTGTGCAGCGTGGCCGGCTTCCATGTGAACATATCGTTTTGCCCGATCGCCATATATTTTTTTGGTTCGGGCATAGACTGCGGTGATGATAAACACGGCCGGCGCCTCGAAAACCGAGTCCTGGGCCAATGCCGCCGCATGGATCTGCGCCCTCAGGTCTTCGTCAGAACGCTTTGAGATCTGGTTTCGTGCCGGTTCAAAGTGATAGAGTCCCGACGACCTGGCGACGTAGAACTCCAACGGATAGAGCGCGCCGGCGGACGGTGCCGTGCGGAGGCCGGACAAATCGGTGATGCCCTGCGCCGCCCACAGTAACTGGGAGATCTCAGCGTTCGTCAATGCCTTGTCGTTAAACTCCCGCACGGAGCGGCGACTAGCTATGACCTCCTCCAAATACTTTTCGGTTCCCAGTTGTGGGTCCGGCAATTCGTCGTCTATCAAGTAGGTGACCTTTCGAGTTTTTCCGCAACACATTTCCAAACAAGCGCCATTGAATTTCCAGCGCGCAGCTGAAATATCATCTCCCAGTGATTACGGCAAAGCCTGAGTCAGAAAATGGGGCCGCAACTAGGAGAATGGGGCCGCACGTCGCGACATGAAATTCCGGAACCTTCGGCTGAGGCAAGTGTCGGCCGGTTGTTGTGAGTTCATTTTACAGGACAATTCGTGCAAGCGACGTTCAATCCGAATTTCGAACGTTAAATCGAAGAGCACTTGTTACCGCGTGGTCAAAAAATGAATTCGCGTCAATCCAGCATCGGCATCGTCGGCGCGGGCTTGCTCGGCAGTGCCCTAGCCGATCGTCTGATGGACCATGGCTATTTTATTACGGTCTTTGACGTCCATCATGCCAGTGCGCAAAATCTTGTGTCGCGCGGCGCGGAGTCATGCGAAACAGCCATTGAATTGTTTTCGAATGCTCGAATCGTGTTTCTGTGCCTACCAACCGCTGAAACCGTTGCCACATTAGTCAATCAAATTGCGACTGGTCTGAATACGAAACACACGCTGTTTGATGCAACCACTGGCGACCCGGCCTCGATCATGGCCAATGCTAGAATCGTCAACGAATGCGGCGCAACGTACATCGAAGCCAAGGTGGCTGGGTCGAGCGAGCAACTGCGCCACGGTGAGGCGATCCTCTTACTCGCTGGACCCGACGAATGCATTACCGAACACGATTCGCTGTTGTCCGCCATTGCCGACAGCCGCTTTTTTCTGGGACCCGTGGGAAATGCATCGCGAATGAAGCTGGTGCACAATCTGGTTCTTGGACTGAATCGTGCGGTATTGGCGGAAGG
>JBFILF010000251.1:0-8066 GCA_041599835.1 Pirellulaceae bacterium | reverse complement strand
TGCGTATCGTGCACGCTGACGTCAATCCCTGCCGCCTGCAATGCCTCGAGATCGCGCCGCAACGTGCGCGTATGGATCGAGCTAAGCCCGAGTTCGTCAATCACATCCTGGCGGATTTCCTCCAGCGTCTTTCCAAAACGTACCCGCTCGAGAATCTGCAAGATCTTGTGCTGCCGAATCAACTGCTCGTTTCTGGCCATGGCTCCCTGCCGAAATTCGGATAAACTGCACCAATGCAGCAAAATGAGTTTGCTTGATTATCCGTCGCGTCAACGAATTCGCCAAGGTAAGCAGGCTAGGCCGCGCGCGTGACACGGTTGGACACGAACATTCAAAAAAAGCTGAAATCCGAAGCGTCGGGCATTCGCCGCAACGAGGATCTTCATAAATGCCGGATCAACTCAATATCGCCGTCGTTTGCCTTAGCGGCGGAATGGACTCGACCAGCTTGCTCATGCATTTGCTGGCTCGCGAATTCCAGGTGCACGGCCTGAGCTTTGATTACGGCCAAAAGCATGCGATGGAATTGGAGTTTCTGCAGCGGAACCTGGCCTATTTGGCCGAGCACCACATTCGCGTGCGGCACAACGTCATCGACCTTCGCTCGTTGGGCCAGCTGTTTCATTCCGCGCTAACTGACGATTCGTTGCCAATTCCGTTAGGCCACTACGCGCAGGAAAACATGAAGGCAACGGTGGTGCCCAATCGCAACGCCATATTCGCTTCGATCGCCTACGGCAGAGCCTGGTCCATCGCCCGCAAAACGGAAACGGCGACACGGTTGTGCCTCGGTGTTCACGCGGGCGATCATGCCATCTACCCGGATTGCCGGCCCCAGTTTTATCAGGCGCTGTGGCAAGCATTTCAATTGGGAAATTGGGATGCCGACATCGTGGAGTTGTACCTGCCGTACTTGGAGCTGGACAAAGCCGAAATTTTGCGGGATGCCCAACGGTCGATCGACATTCTAGAGTTGGATTTTGACACGGTGTTTGCCAATACACTGACCAGTTACCAGCCTGACGCTGCGGGCCGGGCTCACGGGTTGACCGGCGCGGACGTGGAACGGATTCTGGCCTTTCACCAAATCGGCCGGCAGGATCCGATTCAATATGCGCGCCCGTGGGCGGAAGTGTTGGCCGAAGCGCTCCAGCAGGCGCAGCACTTTCGGGCTTCGCAGCCAAACTCCAGCTAGGCCATTTCGTGAACGATGCGAGAGGGCCAGGTCGGACCGCAATGGAGATGCGTGGCTCGCCCAAACCGACGGCAAGCGCTCAACTAAACAATTGACCGCGGTCGGCCGGTTGAAAAGCATCGGCGATATGTTGAATTTGCGGGCGGCGTTGGTTTTTGGGCCACAGGATGGCGACAATGTCAAATCGGCAACGAGATTCCAGCAAGCCGTGTTGCCGCAAGTAAACCAGCGCCGTTTGCACAATTTGGTGCTGCTTGGCGTCATCCACGGCCTCCGCGGGGTGCCCTTGGGCGTCGCTGCTCCGCGTTTTCACTTCGATAAAGACCACGGTTTTTTGTTGGTGGGACAAGTCGACGCCGATCAAATCGATTTCACCCACATGGTTGGTGTATCCACGGCCGACGATTTTCATGCCGCGTCGTTTTAGATATCGTTCGGCCGCGCGTTCGCCGCGGTTGCCGAACGAACGTTCCGGCAACAGGTCTTTGATCGCCGTTTGCAGTTCGGTCCAGACCGACACCGTCACAAATCCTGGCTAGCCATCCGATTCGGCTTCCTGGCCTGATTGGTCATCCTGACTGGATTTTCCCTGTTTGGTTTCCGCCGAGTCTTTGGTGGCATCCGAATCGTCGCCGGAACTATCCGGTGCTTTTTTTGGCGGACTTGTCTCCGAACCGTCCACTTCCAGGTCGCCGGGCTGCGGGGCTGGATCGTCGTCCGCGTCCGTGGCTTGAGGAAGGCCGCTCAATTCCTCGTCTGTCGGAAAAGAAATATTCGGAGCTTTGGGCAACAACGGGTCATCTCCGGGCGCGGTTTCGGCGGGCTTCCAGTCCTGAAAGGCGGTGTAAATGGACGTCAACGACTGATCGGTGACACGTTGCAATCCTTTTTCCGCCAGTTGCGCGATGGGGGAATCGGGAGCTTCGTCCACAATCTGGCGGTAGTATTTTTCCGATTGCGGGAATCGACCGAGTGCTTCATAGGTGTAGGCCAGAGCATACGTTGCGCGGCGTTTAATCATCGGATCAACTCGCGCGGTCGAAGCGATAATCTGTTCGTACTGGGCAACCGCTGATTCCAACCGGTTTTGAAATTCCTCTTGATCTCGCACCAGGCTGGTGGCGCCCATCACATAATTAAAATCTGCCGAACCTAACAGCGCCAATTGGCCAGCTTGGGAATTGGGAAACATTTCGGCGACCTTGTCCAGTCCCCGCGGATCGCCGATATAAGTCGCCTGGTTGTTGGAAAAGAAATACTCGCGCCAGCGGATCTCTTCCAGCGACTGCCGGCTGTTAAACCAATAGGCTACCGCAATGACGCCCAGGGCCAGCGCACCGACGATCATTCCGATCCGCGGCAAATGAGGTTTGATCTGCTCTAAACGTTGACCCAGCACATCAGCGAGTTCGTTTTGTTCCAACTCGCGTTTCTTTTTGTTCATGAGATTGACTTCAAAAGGTAGTCGATCGGTCGAATGCGACGCCGACGATGGCCAACCGTCGCACGAATGGAGTATACGTCTAGGCGAGAAATTCGGTCAAGTCGAAGCCAGCGGCGCCGCGCTTGCCGGAGGCGGGTCACGGTAAAAACAAGCTGGCCTGCACCCACTGGTCGATGGTTTGGCGGTTGGACTAAGATGCCCTGCGCTGACCCGTCACGCAAGGAATGCCATGCCCGGTTTGAACTCCGCCCAGAAATCAGCCGTCCAAACACCGGGCGGTCCCGTTTTGGTGCTGGCCGGGGCCGGAACCGGCAAGACCCGCGTGGTCACGCATCGCATTGCGAACCTGATTCGGCGCGGGATCGAACCGCCGCGCATTTTGGCGGTGACGTTCACGAACAAGGCGGCCGGCGAAATGCAGCAGCGAATCAGCGAAATCCTCAAAGGCCGGACCCGCCAGCGGCCGCAAATATCCACCTTCCACGCGCTGTGTGTGAAAATCTTGCGGCGGCATATTCAGCTGATTGGTTATCCCCAGCGGTTCGTGATCTGCAATCGCGGGGATCAAGAGGGATTCGCGCGGCGGGCATTGCGCGAGATCAATGCCCCCGAAACAGCCATGTCACCCTCGCAATTGGTGTCGCAAATCGGTTTGTGGAAATCCCAATCCGTCGGACCGCGGCAATCCGCGTTGCTGGCCGACTCAGACTTTTTGCAGGTTGCTGCCGCTGCGTATCGCCGCTATCAATCCGCACTCAAAACTCAAGGGGCCGTCGATTTTGATGACTTGCTGCTTTTGGTTGAGCAATTGTTCGACGAGTTTCCAGACGTCATGACTCGCGAAGCCCAACAGTTCGATCACATTCTGATTGATGAATACCAGGACACGAATCTCAGCCAATACCGGATCATCAAGTCCTTGGCCGGCCACCACCGCAACTTGTGCGTGGTCGGCGATGATGACCAGTCGATTTATGGTTTTCGCGGAGCCGACGTTTCGCACATTCTGAACTTTCGCGACGATTGGCCGGACGCCGCACAAATCCGCTTGGAAGAAAACTTTCGCTCCACCAAGTCGATCATTCATCTCGCCAATCAGCTGATTTCGTTTAACCTCGACCGTCACGAAAAAACGCTGCGAACTGCCAGGCCGGCCGGAATCAAGCCGGCCATCCAGCAATATCCCAACGAGACCAAGGAAGCTCAGGAAGTCGTGGCCCAAATTCGCAACCGGCTGGCTGCGCCCGGCGTCGAGCCGGGCGATTTCGCCATCCTGTTTCGCACCAATGAACAACCGCGTCCATTCGAAACGGAGTTGCGAAAAGCCGACTTGCCCTATGTATTGATTGGCGGCATGTCCTTTTTCGACCGCAAAGAAATCAAGGACGTGGTGGCGTATTTGCGGTTGATGAGCAATCCCCTCGATGAGCTGGCGCTGCGGCGCATCGCCAACACGCCGCCCCGTGGATTGAGCAACAAAACGATGGGAATCCTGTTGCGTCAGGCCGCCGAGCATCAAGTCGGTTTGTGGGGGCTGTTCGAAAACCAGCAAAGCCGGCCGTCAATTTCCGCCGCAGCGCATCGCGGTATGGATCAGCTGCACCAACTGGTGACTGGCGGCGGCGGGCCAAGCCTGGTGGATCAGGTGCGGGCGTTGATCGACCGCTGCGATTACCAGCGCGAGTTGCAGCGGGCCTATCCCGATCCGCTGGAACGCGAGGTGAGGTGGAATAACGTCCAGCAAATTGTCAACGCCGTCGGCGAATACGAGCGAGATACCGAACAACCTGATCTCGGCGAATTCGTGGACCTTTTGGCGCTGGACGATCGGCAGCTCAATGAAGACAAAGAAAAAAAGTTAAACAGCAACTGCATCGCGTTGATGACCATGCATTGTGCCAAAGGACTGGAGTTTCCCGAGGTGTTTCTGGTCGGCTTGGAAGAAGGGATCCTGCCCCATCACCGCAGCTTGTCCAGCGACGCGACCATTGATGAAGAGCGCCGCCTGTGCTATGTGGGAATCACCCGCGCCCAGGAACGACTCACGTTGACGATGGCCCTGAGCCGGTTGAAATGGGGCAAACCTCAGGCGACGATGCCCAGCCGGTTTTTGTACGAGATGACCGGCCAAGCGGATCACCCGAAATACCTGGCTTGCACGGCCCTGGAAGCCGGCGGCTGACCCGAGTCGTTAAATGCTTGCAACCACTGACGAACGGCCGTCAGAGGTAAATCAGCGGCGCGGACCGAATTGCCAGCAATGACTGCCGCCAAACCTGGTTTGCCAGCACTATTTTTTGGGGTTTTTACCCGGAAAAGTTCAAGAACCGCGGTTCAGTTTCTCAATGGATCGGACTTGACGACTGTCTGCGTATTTCCTTAGTGTTGCCCGCCATTTTGCCATCATTTTTGCGCTGCGATGCGCGCCGATCGCCAGTCGAATTTCCTCAGCGAGCCGCGCGAGTTAATCACTCGAACAGGTCACCATCCATGAAATCACCAAACAGCTTAAGCGCCCGTGCTGAGACGATTGCTCGCCCTGATCGACGATCATGGCAATGGATGTTGGTGATTGCCGTATGCCTATCAGGTTGTTCGCACATCACGAAACGTGGCCAGAGTCCCGATGTCGAATCGATGGAATTCCGCGACGGACCAGTTGAAGTACAGTACGTCGGTGATGTGAGCGGACCCTGGGGACTGGACCCGCTGAAAGTCGATGGACTGGCGCTGGTCACCGAACTAGACGGAACCGGTAGTGATCCGCCCGCATCGTCCCAGCGAGATTACCTTGTGGAAGAGATCGAAACGCACCACATCGACAACATTCCGCAATTGTTGGCCGACGTTGACAATTCCATTGCCTCGATTCGCGGGTTCATTCCGGCGGGTGCCAGAAAGGGGGATCGATTCGATGTGGAGGTCGAATGCACATTTCCCAACAGCAAAACTACCAGTTTGCGCGGCGGTTATCTCATGCAAGCCCGGATGAAGCCCATGTTGGTGTTGAAGCGTTCGGTGCAAATGGGACACAACACGGCTTTGGCGCGAGGGCGGGTCCTGGTCGACCGGTTGTTCGAATCGCGTAGCGACGGAACAAATGAGCTTAGCGGTGTCGTGCTGGGTGGCGGCATTGTGACGCGCGACCGCAACGTGGGATTGAGAATCACCGAGAAAGACAAATCCGTCAAAACCGCCCGGTCCATTTCGCGGGCGATCAATGCGCGGTTCAGCACCCGCAATGCCAGTGGTCCGGTCGGTGTCGCTAATCCGACCACCGATCGAGACATCGAAATCGAAATTCCGGACGTGTACCGGCACAATGTCGGCCGTTATTTTCACGTCATTTTGAATATTGCCTTTGACGAAACGGCCGAAAACCGTGTCAATCGACTGGAATGGCTCGAACGGCAACTGCACGACCCGGACCGGGCCAAGATAGCTTCGATCCGGCTGGAGGCGATGGGACAGGAGGCCTCGGCCGCCCTCAAACGCGGACTGCGCAGCGACGATCCGCTGGTGCGATTTCACTCGGCTCAGGCATTGGCATACATGGGCGATGATTCCGGCGTATCGGAATTGCACGCCGCCATCGAAGGTGACCCGGCATATCGTTGGCACGGGCTGACCGCGCTGGCTTCGATTCGCAATAAAACCAGCGAAAAGACCTTGTCCGAACTAATGAGTTCCGACAGCGCGACAACCCGCTACGGCGCATTCCAGACGATCCGCGACAGTCTTCCCGGTTCTCCGTACGCTACCGGCGAGTTGATTCGCCGCGAATTCATGCTTCACGAAGTCGATAGCGACGGTGCTCCGATGATTCATTTCTCGCGGACCAAACTACAGGAAATTGTATTGTTTGGGCGGGACCAGCGGTTCAATCATCGTTTGATGTTCATTGAAACAGGATTAACGATCAAAGCAATTGATGACTCGACTGTGCAAATCAAGCTGTATGTGCCGCGGCGCGGCGAGGAAATCGTGACGTGCTCAACCCGCGTGGCGGACGTGATTCGCCACCTGGCGGCCATGGGATTTGATTACGGCGACATGTTGAGCATGTTGAAGGACGCCAAGCGCAGCGAAGCCTTGGACACCAACTTGATCATTAATGCCGCGCCGCGCCTGGACAGCCGCCACCACCAGTCCACGGAGTCCATTAGCGGCGGCGGCCAAATGAAAACGATTGCCAGCGAGACCGAAGAGTCCAGCGACCTGGGATCGGATTCGCAGTCGACGCTGTACACGAGCAGTGAAACGCCCGACCGCAAAGCCGGGTTTTTTGATAGAATGAAATCCTGGTGGTCTCCCTAGCGCGGCCTGCGAATCTCGAGAGATTCGGATCGCGGACTGGACGACCTCCAACAATCGATTTCTCACCCCCATTGTTTGTCGCCCGAGACCGCGACATGACAGGTACGTTGGACATTTGTCATGCTGACCGCATTGGAGTTGTACGGCTTCAAGAGTTTCCCTGATCGGACTCGGTTCGAGTTCCCGCCGGGAATCACGGTCGTGGTGGGCCCGAACGGCTCGGGAAAGTCCAACGTCGTCGACGCGATCAAATGGGTGCTGGGTGAACAGAGCGCCAAAAGTCTCCGCGGCAAGGAGATGGCCGATGTGATCTTCAAAGGCACATCGGGCAGCGACGGGCGGAAACCGTCCAACACGGCCGAAGCAACGATTTTTCTCGACAATTCGTCACGGCGATTGCGATTGGACGCGGACGAATTACGCATCACCCGCCGCGTTTACCGCAGTGGCGAGGGCGAATACCTGATCAACGGCGACCCCTGCCGCTTAAAGGACATTCGCAATCTGGTGCGGGGCACCGGATTCGGAACCGACGCCTACAGCCTGATTGAACAGGGAAAAGTCGACCAGCTGTTGCAAGCTTCACCGAAAGAGCGACGGGGCATATTCGAGGAAGCTGCCGGCATCAGCCGGTTCAAAGCCAAAAAGGTCGAAGCCGAACGCCGCCTGGCCCGCGTGGAACAAAACCTGGTCCGGCTGGCCGACATCGTCGAAGAAGTCGGCAACGGCTACCGACGGGTTAAATCCCAAGCCACCAAGGCGGCCAAATACAAGGAAGCCACCGAGCGCCTGCAATCGTTGCGGACATTTGTTGGTGCCAAAGACTGGAGGGATTTTACCCAGCATCTCGAAAATGTCAGCGGCGAAAAAACTCAATTGGTCGAGGCGGTCGACCAGCGGCAAACACAACTGGATGAACTGGAAAAACAGTCAACGCAACTCGATGCACAGCTCTCACAATGGTCCTCCGAAACGGTCAAGCTGCAGCAAAATCTTAACGATCGAGTTCAGCGGCTAACCGAACAACGCTCGAATATCGCGCTGCATCAATCCCGGGCCGACGATTTTAACGAACAGTCGAGGCAGCAACGGCAATCTCTGCAGCGAACC
>JBFILF010000250.1:0-8069 GCA_041599835.1 Pirellulaceae bacterium | reverse complement strand
GTCAAATTTAATGATCCATCATCCGGTGGCTTGCGCCACCGGCTACATGCTGTCGTCCCTCCGGGACTGGAAACAGGGCAGCGCCGAATTGCAATCACTCGATCAATTGCACGAGAATCCCGAGTTCGTTGATGGTCCAGTAGTCCTCGTTCAACAGGACGCGCGGCGCGGGATCCTGTACTGGTTCAGTCGGCTTCCAGTCTTCAACGTCAATGCGAGTAGCCCAATTGTATTGGTCAATTGGCAAGGTACTGATAAACGGCGTGTTGGCCGGAATCACCAATCGATACTCGTTGGGAACACCGCGAACGTGATCGGCCAGCGGCACTCGGAATCCCTCCGGAAAATAATGGAATTTTACAGATTTTGTCATGATCCGATTAGCGCCGGATTTTCGGCCAATCACTTTCTCGGTGGGCAGCTCGTCGACAAACTCGCCGACCAGTTGATCCAGCGACTTGGGCAGTCCGCCATATTTGGCTTCCCAGGCGCGGATCGCCAGTTTCAATATGAGCATCTGGCGTTTAGGAGTCATGTTCCGCAAGTTGATTTGCATGCGAGTCGATTGGTTCCTGAACGAGTCCCAGTAATCGGTCGGATAGGCGCGAATCGTCAAAAACCAGGTATCGCTTTGGTCGCGCGGAAATACGGTCGAGTGAAACCAGCGATGGAAATCAATGTCTTCACGGACTAATCCGATTTCTTCCCACCAGCTGACTTCGGATGCTGGCCGCCTAAACAGATGCTCCAACATGTATTCCCAATTCTCGGTTTCATCCAGTTCCGCGTGTGCCATCAACGTTACCAACCTCTCTGCCCGCTGGCGCTCCCACGGCAACGATCGCAGTACCAGCGATGCGAATTGCTCGATTGTGGAAGGCTTTCGCGACTGGGAACCGCGGACAAAGTTTGCCGTGCGAATCTGTTGCAGCCGCTCCAGGTAATCGGCCTGCACGTGCCGCGAATAGTCGATGTCAAACAACTCATCTTTTTCGAGAAATGCGATACCCTTCGTCAGTAGTTCAATGTCCGTCAGTTTGCTGTTGGACCAATGGTTGATCCATCCGAACACGGCGGGTCGCCAGTCATTGCTGTCGTTGGGATACACCAGGTGATGGCAGGAGCGGAACTTGTAATACGACTGCAGGACCTGCCAGGCCTGGTCAAAATCCGCTTCATGCACGTGCAGTTCGAACGACATCTCCAGCAATTCGTAGGTCCCGGATTGACGCAGTTCGAATGGCGGCGCCGGCTGGCGGGGGTCCAAAGTGATTCCGTAATACGACGGTGCCATCAGTCGCAGCTGTTCGCGGTTTTCGTAGATGTAGTCAACGGCGTCCTGCAATTGCTGCAGACTTGCCTGGTTGTCGGCCACGAACTCGCGACCCAGCTGCGTTTGTTCCTGGCGGTTCGAATTGGCTTGGTCCATTGCGTAGCCGAATGCCCACCAAGCGTGGACGTAATCGTCGGCAATATGCGGCTCAAACATCACGGGATCCGGTTGCCCTTCGTTTTGCAGGACGATCCCAAACACGCCGCTGATCGCACTGACCAGTTTTTGAGGACGCTCGATCGACGCCGCGGCTTGCGAGAAACGCGTTCGCATTTCGTCGATCACGGCGCGATCGGGTTGCGGACCTTGCTGAAACTGGATCGTGGTCGCCGGGATTTCGTTGACGCGGTGATTGGCAAACGCGAATAACAGGGTGGCCGAACCGACAACGACGAGCCCAAGAGCCGGAACGACGTGCCGCCGCCAGCTGGCTTGCGCCAACCACGGACCCATCGCCAGCCACGAAGAAACGACGAAGATCGCGGCGGCACCGACGATCGTCCACCACGGCGAGCCGCTGAAAAACATCAGCAGGCACCAGACCGCCCCCAATCCGCCCAGCAGCCCGGCCACGATCCCGGCGATCACGCTGCTGCGAACAACCGACGACGCGAACAAGCCGGCGAAAAACACGATCAAGGTTGTTGCGGTCCACTGGAATGCCAACATCGCGACGACACCAAACCCGGAGCTGATGCCGATTCCATTTGCTGTTCCGGCCAAAACTGCCGGCCAGGCAAACCGTGTCGAAGGGTTCAGCGTCGTCACAAGGATAAAACCGATCGCCAGCAGCACCAGGTTTACCACGACGATCAACGCGCACCACGGAATCACCCGGCCCCACCACAACAGCGACGGCCGCTCGCCGACATGCGACAGAAACCGGTACGCGTTGCGCGTGTGGTCCGGCAAGAAAACCATCGCTCCCGCCGTACTGGCCGCCAGCAACGCCAATACCGGTGCCATAAATGCCAGTGGTTGAATGATAGATCCCAACGCGATCGAACCCACCAATATCAGCACATAAACCAGCATCATTGGCCAACTGGCGCGAACCGTCTGCCACATGAATCGAAAGGTGATCGACCGCGCGCTGGTTCGCTGCAATGGCGAACTTCTGGCCGACACTTCACCCATGCCCAGCTGTTCGCGGATCGTTGCCGTGGAAGAGGAACGTTCCAGCCAGCGGCCGGCAATTGCCAAGTTCAATCCAAACAACAACAACGCCATACCTAGTCGCGGTGCCGCCGCGATCCAATAAGGTTCCAGCGCAAACGCGTCGTACACCGGTCCATTGAGCAATCTCACCGTTACCTGGATCACCAGCGATGCGGTGACGATTCCGAGAATGGCCGAAACCAATGGCCGGTTGGTGATGAGCGAAAAAAACCAGCCCCACACGAAAAACTCAACCGTTATCAAACCGAAAAATGCAAAAAGAAATAAGGCGCCAATCGATTTTGCGCCAGCATAGCCCGGGCTGACATTCCCGAGGTTGGCGGCCACGGCGCCTATGGCGGACGCAACCAACAAAAATGCCAGACAAAACCCGAGCGATGGCAGCAATTTGCCGACCAACAGCATCCGCGAGTTGATTGGCAGCAACTGCAGGAACTGCACCGTGCCCGATTCTTTTTCGGTGGCGTAAAGCGTCGCACCGATCGCCACGGCAAACAGCGCCGCGAACCCGCCGACGACGCTGAACACAATGTTGTAGCTCGACGAAGCTACGGACAATGCCGGTGACAACAGGACGTTTATCATTACCTGCAGTCCGCTCGCCAACGCCAGCAGCGCCACAAAAAAAGCCAGTTGCTGGCGAAACTCTTTCCAGGCAATCCGCTTGATAGCTAGGGACGTCATTTTTCGTCCTCCAGTTCGGGCATTAACAAGATCATCGTCGAGACTTCCACGAACCACGGGTCGTGGCCGGTGGCCACGAGTCCGCTCGTCGATTGCGGGTCAAATTCGTTGGGGTTGAAGTTTTCATCTTTCGTGTCGATCCACCCGTCGATTTCCAAAATCTCTTTTTCAACCAGGCCGAAATGCGGCGCGGCGAACAGCAGCGGCTGTTTGGCGTCGGCTACCCGTACATACCAATTGGCATGGCCGGCGCGTTCAAATGTTGGTTTATCCAGACCACGGGGCGAATAGGCGAATTGCTCGCCGGTCACCGGGTCCACCGGCAACTGTTCAAAAATGCCATCGTCGACCAACTCGGAAAGCGAATCCGGATAGTCGCCATGCCGCAAGCGATAGGCGACAAGTCCGAGTTTGACGATCAGCGCTTGCTTGAACCGTTGAGAGCGCAACAGATGTTCGGCCGTCTTCAACGTTCGTTCCATGGAAATGCCCGTGTTCCATGCGTACCCATGCCGCTCTGAATTGGCCGTGGTGACTTCCCAGCGAGCCAGCTGGCGGATGCGTTCGTCGCTCGCCCATGTGTTGCGGTACGGCATCGTTGACAATGCAAACGGATCGCCATATCGCAAGATGTCGATAGCCTGCAATTCCGTCGCCGTCAGCTGATCGACAAAATTGAGGGCATTGGTCCGTTCCGCCGGGAACAGGTTCCATAACAATCGGTTTTGCCAACTGCCGAGAGAACGCCGCTGCATGTCGTCAATCGAGTCCTGGTGATCGTAATATAGCCGCCGATACAACCGGTCGGCCGGCTGATCGGGCAACGACGCGAGTACCGAGATGGCTTGCATCAAGCCTTGCTCAGAGTGTCCATCGAGATTGGCCCATCGATCAACTTGGCGGTAAGGAATGCCGTGAGCGTGCCAGAAACCACGGTAATACCAGTCGAACGGAAAAAGGTTGGCCCGCTGCGCGTCGATCCACAACCGTGTGGCGATCGCCGCCCAAGCGCGGTCGATTTCGCCGAAAACCATCGCCATTTCCGCCTCGGCAAATAGTAAATGTTGGGGTCCACCGCGGATCAAAAATACATCGAACGGGGCGGCCCGGTGTGGTACCTGCTCGGTGTTTGCCAGCAATGGGGATCGCATTTGAACGGGGTGCCACGGCGCGAATTTCGAAAACTCGTCCCACCGATCGGCGACAAATCTTGCTGCGCCGTGCAACAACGAAATGGCCAAGGTGTTTTGTTGTACCCAGTCGATTAGTGCATCGGTTGTCGGTTCACTGATCGTTCGATGCAGCCGTTCCAGTTCAAAAATCCAGCGGGAATCGGGCGCGTCCGTTTGATCCAGCGCCGCTAGCGCGGCTGCATACTTGTCTCGTGACTGTTCAATCAATTGCACGTTGTCAGCATGCCAACCCCAAGTGATTGGATGTGGCGGGACGTAGTGGCGACGATGTTCATTGACGCCAACGACCAAAATGGCCAACGTTATTGACACCGCGCCGACGCTGGCTACATGCCCGACATAAACAGGTCGTTCGGCCATCCACCGCGGGGCCCACCACCAACTGCAGGCCAGCAGGACGACGGCGATCGTTAACACCGTCCACCACCATGGCGCCATGATCGTCATCATCAGCGACGTCCAGAACAGCAGCGGCACTACCGCCACGGCCGCCGCAAACCCGGCCACAATGCTGCTGCGGAACAGCATCGATGCCAATTGGCCGGCGGCAAAGATGACCAGGCCGCCACACAGCATAAACGTCAGGTACTGTTGGGCGACGCCCGCCATTTCAGGTGAGGAGGCTGGGAGCATGGTGTGGTGAAACCCACCCTCGAAAACACTTAGCAAGATGCTACGCGAAATGGCCAGTCCAACGGCTGACGCCAACAGCCAACCAGCCAACCAAAACAAGTTGCGGGTCAGCCACACCCACCGCGGGTATTCACGGTGTTGGACAAAAAATCGAAAGCTGTGTTGTCGCTGGTCGGCTTGAAAACAAAACACGCCGGCCAGCCACGCGGCAAAACCAATCGCAAACCACAGCCACAATGAACCATCTGGGGCGTCAAACATTGGGTCGCGCGATTCCCAAATGGCAAATATGGTGGCCGGTACCAAGACGACCCCGCCGATCGCCAGCATTTTCCAGTAGTTGCCGTGAACCGATTGCCACAGCAGGTGCCAGAACATGAACCCGTGTGGCGTCGCCTGGTCGCGACTGGACGCTTCGCGTTGTCGTGACTGCGTCCAGGCGATGCCTTGCCGCCAGGCTTCGGCTGAGACACCCCGCCACCAAACGCGAGTTAGCGGGACAGAAATCACCAAAATCAAGACAGCAGTGAACAATCGAAAGGGTATCGAATGTTCGTATGCTGTTATCGAAAAGTAATCCGGGTTTTCTGGTCCAAACCGCTGCACGATCAGCGTATCAATCGTCACGGCCGCCACCACGCCCAACACCGCCGCAATTAACACGCGACGGCAGATCAACGAGAATAACAGCCCAAATGCAAAAAAATGTGTCGCACCGCTAACGACAACCATAATGTGATGTGTAAATTCTTCCGGCAACCTGATGGTCGGTGAAACGAAGATCGGACCGCGGAATTGACTCGCAACTGCCACGATGATCAGCCAATACAACAGTGGAACTGCGGCAATCACGACTAGTCCGGCCAGCAATTTTCCAGAAAGTAACGTGCCCCAATTCAGCGGTAATTTTTGCAGGTGGCCGAAGGTTGCATTCTCTTTTTCAGCGGCGAACAGCATCGCGCCGCACAGCGCGCAAAACAAGTAAAACCAGCCGCTGGCCTGCAATTCCATTTCCGCCATCCAGTTGCCGCCATCCAGAAATTGGGCCGTCATCATCAATGCCAACACCGCCACGATCCAGAACGCGACAGCGATACCACGCATCTGCCGGTATTCTTTCCAGGCCAGTCGCCAGGCGGCGGTGCCGTTCATCCGTCGGCCCTTTCGGATTGGGCAGGGCTGGTTTCGTCAGATCGTTCCGGGACGGCGCCGCTTCGCTTGAGATACATCACAAAGATTTCTTCCAGCGACGGCACGTTGACTTCGATCTCCTCGATCGCCGGATGGTCGCGGAGTTTCCACAACGACTCCGGTTCGGGTTGCGATACGGTCAGCTGGTACTGGCGGCCGTGTTTTTCTTCCAGTAACACTTCGGCGTCCAGTTCCGGCAATTGGCTGGCGCCATCGGCCAGCGAGATTGTCCACTGCTCCAGCCGCGATTTGAGCTGTTCCAGCGGCTCGCACACCAGCAGCTTGCCCTGGTTCATGATCGCCACAATGTCAGCGACCCGCTCGACTTCGGGGATTTGGTGGCTGGACAACAGCACCGTCCGCCCGTCGGCGGCCACGTCCACCATGCTTTCCAGAAAACTCCGCCGCACCAGGGTGTCCAGCCCCGACGTCGGTTCGTCCAGAATCAGCAGTTCGGGCGTGTGGGCCATCGCCAGCGCCAACGAGACTTTGGCCCGCATGCCCTTGGACAAATGTTTGATCTTGCGCTTCAATGGCAAGTCAAACTCTTTGGCCAGGTCATAGAATTTGGGTAGAAAGCCCTCGGGATAAAATCCGGCGGTGAACCAACCGATTTCAATGACCGTCATCCAGTCATACAGCGTCGTTTGTTCGGGCACGTAACCGACGCGTCGGCGAATCTCAATGCCCTTCTTGCGACTGTCCAGCCGCAGCACTGTGGCGGTGCCGCTAGTGGGTCGTTCCAGTCCCAGCAGCGTGCGAATCGACGTCGTCTTGCCGGCCCCGTTTTCACCGAGCAAGGCAAACACAACGCCGTTGGGCACGTTGAAACTGACGTCGTCAACCGCCACGGTACTGCCAAATCGCTTGGTCACGCCGTTGAATTCGATAACGTGCTGCATGGTTTAACCCTTTAGGCTTTTTTTTTGCGTTTTTTAGACAACTCGTTTTGAAACAGCTTGAGAATCTCGTCATCGTCCAGCTGGCTTTGCTGAGCCTCATCGATGATCTGGCCGAACCGCTCCCGCAACAGCTTGGTCCGCTGGGACTTGCAGATAGGTTTGGAGCCCGCCGCGATTTGCAGACCTGTGCCGCGGACCGTTTCCAGGACGCTCAGGTCCTGCAGTTGGCGGTAAGCGCGGGCCACCGTGTTGGGGTTGATGGCCAGATGGCGGGCCAGCTGCCGGACCGAGGGAACCATTTCACCGTGCCGCAGCGCGCCGTTGGCCACGGCAAACACGACCTGCCGTACGACTTGCTCGTACACCGGGACGCCGTTGGTGGTATCGATTTGAAAAAACATGAATTCGCCGCATCTGTACTATCGTGCTAGTACGGTAAGCAAATGGCGAGGTGGCTGTCAAGCAGTTGTTTTTCAGGATTCGGAAAAAATGGCAATAAAAATAACGCACGCTTGCCTGCCAGTAATGAATTGAGCAGCGGACGGGCGGGAAATCAAGCCGCGCACGCGGCGCCATTATTGCGGCACCATAATGTAGCCGTGGCCGCGAGCCCACGGTTAGGAAAATCAAGCCGCACACGCGGCGACAGCATGTAGGCGTGGGCGCGAGCCCACGGGTAGGAAGCGATGAGAGTTCGCCAAGCCCCGGAGGGGCGACAGACAACGGTTTGGCAAACAATTCTGTCGCCCCTTCGGGGCTTGTCTTATTTAACGATCCAATTTCCGGTGGCTTGCGCCACCGGCTACATGCTGCCGTCCCTTCGGGACTGGGTTCACCAGATCGCGCCGGCAACAATTCTTTCGCCCGGGCAAACGATCTGTCGCCCCTCCGGGGCTTGCCGCGTTGATGCGCCCATCATCCGGTGGCTTGCGCCACCGGCTACATGCTTTCGTC
>JBFILF010000249.1:0-8099 GCA_041599835.1 Pirellulaceae bacterium | reverse complement strand
ATGTTGCGGATGATCACGTTGGCGTTGTTGACCTTGACGTCACTGCCATTTCGCTCGAATCGAATGCGTTTGCCCATTAACGTTTTAGCCGATTTCAACGGATGCGACGGAGGACGTTTGGGGACGGAAATCTCACGCGGGATCACGTGGTACTTGAGAATGCTTGCAAGCTGCTCGCGGTTTTCAGGTTGCGTCAGGGATTCGAGAGTTTCCGCGGGAAGTTTGGCAAACGCCTCATCGGTTGGCGCAAAAACGGTAAACTCGCCGTCCCCCTGCAGCGCTTCGTCCAAATCAGCTGCAACGACCAGGTTGACCAATGTTTTGAACGATCCGTTGGACGCGGCTGTTGAGAGTATGTTGTCGTCGGCTTGGGCGACGGCCGGCATACTCAGCAGTGTCGCAAACATGATTGACAAAAGGCGCATGTGAATACCCATTAGAAATTTGGCGAAAAATTAAGACTCGTTCCAGTCACTAATGCCCTAGTATTCGCCGGCGCCGGGCCAGCGGATTCATTTTAATAGCCGGAGAGCGCCTCCTGTCCTGGCCCGAAACGTCGAAAAACGATAAGCAAAATGGCTGAAAAGTGGCCGATACCGCTGAGAAGGACAGGCTGAAAAGCCAGGCACAAGAAAGACAGGCGTTTTCGCGTGTTACGAACGGATTAAATCCGCGTGGGGCTTGGCGCCGGCCAGCAGCCGCGATTTGGTTTGGCGGGCCTGTTTGCGGATTGCCTCAATGTCGCCGGATTTTCGCTTTCGATCCAGGTTCTTGAGCTGCATCGCCATGCGGTGGTTTTGCTTGAGCTGTTCGTGGTGCCGATCCAGGAAATCCCAATACAGCGTGGTAAAAGGACAGGCATCTTTGCCGGTGGCCGCTTGATAGTTATACGGGCATGAACCGCAAAAATTGCTCATGCGATTGATGTAGTTGCCGGTTGAGACGTACGGCTTAGTACCGACGATCCCCCCTTCGGCGTGCTGGCTCATGCCCAATGCATTGGGCAAAGACACCCAATCCACGGCGTCGGAATACATGGCCATGTGCCATTGGTGAAACGCCTGCGGATCGACGCCGAGCATCAGCGCCAGATTCCCCAAAATCATCAAACGATGAATGTGATGGGCGTACCCGAAATCCAGCACGTGTTGCATCGATTGGTGAACACATCGCATATCGGTGTCGCCGTCCCAGAAGAAACGTGGCAGCGGACGATCGTGTCCGAATTCATTTTGTTCGCCGTAGCCGGGCATGAATTTCCAGTAAACGCCCCGCACAAATTCCCGCCAGCCGAGAATCTGACGCACAAACCCTTCGACGCTGTTGATCGGGGCATCGCCGTCTTCGAACGCCTGCACCGCTTTGTCGACACAGTCGCGCGGATCCAGCAGCTTGACGTTTAGCGGTGCGGACAAACGCGAATGATACAGAAACGGTTCGTCGGTCCACAAAGCGTCTTCGTATTGTCCAAAATCCGACAAGGAACGCTTGATGAAATCCCGCAGCATGGCTTGCGCCTGCCGACGAGTAACCGGCAAGTCGAATTTGTCTAAGCATCCGGGGTGCTGCGGATACCGCTGCCGCACCATGTCCATCACGGATTGGGTTAACTCGTCGGGTCGAAACGAATGCGGCCCGGTGATCTTGCCGGGGCCCTGTTTGCCGAAAGCGTCGCGATTGTCCTCATCAAAATTCCACTGACCGCCAACCGGTTTGTTGCCATCCATCAGGATGTCGTGTTTCTTGCGCATCTGACGGTAAAACGTTTCAAGCACCAACCGTTTCCGCCCTTTGGCAAATTGCTCGAACTCATCGGGCGCGCAATAAAAATGGTCATCCGGTCGGACGTCGAGAATCAAATTTGCATCGTTGGCAACTTGCTGTAACTGATGCTTGACGCGGTAATCACCGGGCAGCACGACCACCAACTGCCGCGGCCGATGGCGATTGATATCCTGGTTCAAGATCTCGGCGAAGCTGTTACCGCTGTCACGGCGGCGATCGTGGCTTAACTCGTGATAGAAGACTTCAATATCTTTTTGCCGCAGTTCGTCCCGGAAGTGTCGCATGGCACTGAAAAAGAAAACCAGCCGTTGCTTGTGGCACCACACGTGCGTAGCTTCTTCTTCTACTTCTGCCATCCATACGGCATCCTGGTCGGAATCGAAATCGTTGAACGCTGCCGAATTCGCGTCCAATTGATCGCCGAGCACAAGGATCAAGTTTCTCATTGAAGGTCTCCGAGCGACCGTTTATCGCTGAACACGCAGCGATGACAACCCGCCGTCGACTCCGATCACCTGACCTGAGATCCAGCTGCTCTCGGGTAAGAGCAAGAATCTGGCCATTGCCGCGACGTCTGCGGGCTGGCCGGTGCGAGCCAGCGGGTAATTGGCGGCCATCGTTTCTCGTTTCTCGCGAGTCGCGAAAAACCGTTCGGCCAATGGGGTCTCGGTCAGCGCCGGTGCCAGGCAATTGACTCGAATTTGCGGAGCCCATTCAGCCGCCAGCGAGCGTGACAGTCCTTCGACAGCACCCTTGGCCGCAGCGACCGAAGCGTGCATGGGCATGCCCTGCCCTACGGCCACAGTGCTGAACAACACAACGCTGGAAGGCTGTGCCTCGCCACCCTTTTTCAGGCCAGACAGACACGCCTGCAGAAACTTAACCGCGCCTAACAGATTAATCTCGAAATCGCGGTGAAAATCTTGCAGCTTGAGGCCGCGAAATGATCGCAAGTTGATCGATCCGGGACAATAGGCAGCACCGTGAATCGTTTCTGGCAGGTCGTCTAATTGCACTTCGTCCTTGGTGAAATCGCAGCAATGGTGAATGATCTTGTCGCTGACGGTCAATTCACCTGTCGAACGGGCATATACATCGATGCGATTCGCGAAGGGCTCCAACTGACGAACCAGTTCCAGTCCGATTCCTTTAGAACCACCTGCGATGACAAAGTTTTCTTCCATGGATTGGGGACTTTCGCAAAAACTCGCAAAACAACGCCTAGGAAGGCCGGTCGCGATAAATATGACATGAAAAACCGGGGTCTCAGCAGATGATTAACCTGCACGATTGCCGATTTCGCAACAACACACCCGGATCGTCGTCGATACTTCCTCGTCTGCTTATTCCATCTCGTCTGGGACGCCTCGCAGGTCTCCAGATCGGCGTCGGAAAAAGGCGACGGGTAGAAATCGATCAGTTCCTGCCGCCTGGCTTTGATCTTAAACTCCCATACCGTGGTCGTCATCGAGCGCAGCGGCAGGTTCAATGGTTGCTAAAAGTTAATTCGGTGGTGTAGTTTCGGTTAACGAGCAGCTTCCCAGTTTTGGAAAAAAAGCTTCACAATGCCCGAAGGTCATACGATTCATCGAATTGCTCGCGATCACCAGCGTTGGTTTGCTGGTCAGCAGGTTGCCACCGACTCACCGCAGGGTCGTTTCGCGGCCGATGCCGACAGGTTGAGCGGCAAGCCACTGCGCGAAGTGACCGCGCACGGAAAACACCTGTTTTATCACTGGACGCGGCGCCAGATCGTCCACGTGCACCTTGGTCTATATGGCAAATTTCGTTTGCATCACAATCCTGCGCCCGAGCCGCGGGGAGCCGTTCGGCTAAGGGTGATAGGCCGGGATCGAACATTTGACTTGAACGGTCCCAATCGCTGCCAACTGATCAGTAGCCGCCAGTACAAAGACGTCAAAACGCGATTGGGGCAGGATCCGCTGCGTGACGACGCCCTTCCGCAACAGGCATGGCAGCAAGTTCGACGCAGCCGAGCAGCGATCGGATCGTTGCTGCTGGACCAGTCAATCGTGGCGGGAATCGGAAATGTGTATCGCGCCGAAATTCTTTTTTTGCTTCGCATTGATCCGCGGCGACCGGGCAATCAAATGGATTGCCACGAATTCGATCGCATGTGGCAAATGGCAGGCGATTTAATGCGGATCGGCGTTAAGTACAATCGGATTATCACGGTAGATCGCGATGTGGCTGGTAAACCGTTGAGCAGGTTGCGGCCCGGGGAACGATTGAACATTTACAAGCAACCGGCCTGCCCGGTGTGTGGCAATCGCGTCAAATCTTGGCAGCTGGGAAATCGTCGGATCTATGCCTGCATCAAATGTCAGAAATAACCCCTTAGACCAACCATGAACGATTTATCCTCGGTCGCATCCCAACGCATGCAGTGCATGGAAATTGTCGGTGGCAACCGATCGACCAACGATCGGTTCGAGGCACCCGGCCTGGATGTGTACGTCCACAGCTCGGCCTATGGCACCGGTCAAAACGGCGGCGACATCTATTATTTGACGTCGTGTGCCTCGGGCCGTATCACGCGTCTGCTGCTGGCGGACGTCAGCGGTCACGGCGATACCGCTTCGAAACTGGCGATTTCTTTGCGCGATCTCATGCGAGCCAATGTCAACCGCATCAGCCAGGAACGATTTGTGGAGGGCATGAATCGCGAATTCGGAAAGGTCGCCGATGAAACCGGGTTCGCGACCGCCGCCGTTGTGACTTTTTTTCAACCGCGAAAAACGGTCAGCATCGGATTGGCAGGACATCCGTATCCGCTTTATTACCACGCGGCCAAACAGGAATGGGTGATTCTCCATCCCCAAGCGTCGCGGGGTCCGCGGTTGGCCAATTTGCCGTTGGGTGTTACCGACAAATCGCGGTATCCGGGGCAGTCGTTAAACGTGCAGCCCGGCGATATGTTTTTGCTATACAGTGACGCTTTCAGCGAAGCAATCCGTCGCGACGGTGGCACCATCGGGACGCAGGGCATCGTGGACGTTCTCAGTCAATTGCGTCAACCCGACGCCGCACAGATCATTCCGCATTTGTACCAGTCAATCCGCGAGGAATCGATCAGCAACCTGACCCACGATGATGCGACGTTGATACTGGGCCACGTCAATCCCAGCAAAACGCGCCTCGTGGACAACTTGATGGCGCCGTTTCGATTGCTGCGCCGAGTTCGCGACAAATCAGGAGTCGATGCCCCGGCGGTTGTGTAGCAGGCTTTGGTGCTGACGAAATCCTCGCGGGACGAATTATAGGCAAATCGATACGCCACTTCATGGAAGCGTGGCGCGGCACGCGCGCTTGGCGAAAATACGACTTTGCTCTGTTAGACATGATGCCTGAGCATTAGCTTACATTAGAATTTCGATAGTCAGGTTAAATCCTGTTTTCGATTTGTGGTAATTGGACGTTTCAATTTTGGACAACCGCCCGGCGCAATGACTCCAGAAAAACCGCTTGTCCTGTTAACGGGCGCGACCGGATACGTCGGCGGCCGGCTGCTGCCGGGGCTCGCGCAACGAGGCTATCGGGTTCGCTGTCTGACGCGACGTCCCGAGTCGCTCAAGCACCGCGTCGATGAGAATGTCGAAGTCGTGGCAGGCGATGTGCTACAGCCGGAAACATTGGTCGGCGTGTTCGACGGTGTTCAGTCTGCCTACTATTTTGTTCACTCGATGGGGGCGACGAAGGACTTCGAAAAAGAAGACCAGGAGGCGGCCGCCAATTTCGCCGAGGCGGCGGACAAAGCTGGCGTGCGGCAGATCATTTATCTCGGCGGTCTGGGCAATCCAGACCATAACTTGTCCAAACATCTTCGCAGTCGACAGGAAACCGGTGACATCCTGCGTTCGTCGTCCGCCCGGGTGATCGAGTTTCGGGCGTCGATCATAATCGGGTCGGGAAGCTTGTCGTTCGAGTTGATTCGCACACTAGTCGAACGACTGCCGGTCATGATTTGCCCCAAGTGGGTGCGTGTCCTGGCCCAGCCCATTGCCGTCGAAGATGTGTTGGAATACTTGCTGGCCGCACTTGAACTATCCGATCACGATTCGCACATCTTTGAAATCGGCGGACCGGATCAGGTCTCATACGGACAAATCATGAAGGAATACGCCAGGCAACGCGGCCTGCGGCGATTGATGATCCCGGTCCCAGTGTTAACGCCCTACCTGTCGAGTCTCTGGCTGGGCTTGGTGACTCCCGTTTACGCGCGCGTCGGACGGAAACTGGTCGAAAGCCTCAAGAATCCCACGCTGATTTCCAACAATCTGGCGGAACAGACGTTTGCGGTTCAGCCTCGCGGTGTGCAGCAGGCCATCGAGCGAGCTTTGACCAACGAGGATCTCGAGTTTGCCGAAACACGCTGGTCCGATGCTTTGTCGTCCTCTGGCCAACCGGCCTCTTGGGGCGGCATTCGATTCGGATCGCGGCTGGTCGATTCGCGAACCGTCCAGGTCAATGTGCCTCCAGCAATTGCCTTTGAACCGATTCAACGGATCGGTGGCGAAACGGGTTGGTATTTCGGCAACTGGTTGTGGCAGCTGCGCGGCTTTCTGGACTTGTTGGTAGGCGGGGTCGGTGTGCGGCGCGGTCGCCGACACCCGGTGAACGTACGAGTGGGTGACGCGCTGGACTTTTGGCGCGTCGAGCAGTTTGAGCCCGACCGGCGGTTGCGTCTGCAAGCGGAAATGAAAGTGCCCGGCCGCGCCTGGTTGGAGTTCGAAGTCAACGGCAACGAACAAGGCAGCACTATCCGGCAGACCGCCGAATTCGATCCGGCTGGTCTCTTTGGTCTGGCCTATTGGTATGCCTTGTACCCGCTGCACCAAATCGTGTTCTCAGGCATGCTTCGCCGCCTGGCCCGGGTCGCCGATTCCAGGGCGACTAGTTCCATGGCGACTTAACGATCGACCGGGTGCCGCAAACGTTCTGAATCCAGCCGGGACCGCGTTGAACCGGAACCATCGAACAATGACAGCCTTAGGCCTGGCAACTGTCGCAAATGCGCAACCAAATGCCGTCAAATCGATGACAGATTCTGGGTGCCGGACCGTGCCCGACCCAACCTTTTATTGAAATGGAAGGCAATTCTGCGTCGGCATTTCGTCAGCTTGTAATTGGCATCATTTTGGCAGTAGCTAAGGACGCATTCGTCGCAAACGAATTTTTTGCCCGCTATTTCGAGAGGAAAAGACCCAATGAAACGATTTATGATGGGGGCGCTCGCCATCGCGATCATCCCCTTCGCGACCCAAAACGTAGACGCGCAAAGCTGGAGTTGGTACGCCCATAACAACCATGCGCGGCACCATGATGACCTGGATCACCGCGAGTTTCACCGTTACCTGTATCACAACGAAGCCCACCGCTACCCCATGACCTGGAATCAACACGGGCGGCTTCACGATCAGCTGGACCATAGTCGATATCACGATTACCTCGAGCACCGATCGGCCCATCGCAGTGGCGCCTACTATCCGCAGTACCGCTACTACAATTACGGACGTTACGGACACTACGGACGTGGCATCAGAATTGGTTCGGGCGGAATTTGGATTCGCTTCTAGCGGTTCCAAATTGTGAGGACAAAAGCTTTCTTGCTATCGTCCTGGGATAAACCAGGATGACGGGCGGAAAGCTTGTTTTTTTGCGTCAAATTGTGTGCACGTCATTCAAACGCACCGATTGCGATGTCCAAAACAAAGTGAGGGACTGCGATCCACACGATATCCCGCGATTTCATGACGACGGAGAAGATTGCGGCGGCTAATCCAGCGTTAAAAACAAAAAAAGCGATTAACTCCGGTGGTGTCCGCCCGCTGGCAATTCCGCTGGGAATAAGCGCGGCGGCAAACAGTAAACAGGGAACCATCAGGGCAATGGCTGGACGGCTCACCCACTGCAATCGCACCAAAACAAATGCAACCGCGGCGCTTCCAGAAAAACCGCTGGTGCGTGAATCCAGGAGCGACTCTCAATTAATTCTTCGAGGATCTGGGGGAATCGCTCGAATTCACCTCTCATTCCAACGAATGTGAGCGCGGTTCTTCCCGCCACCGTTCCTTCGCGGTCCAAGCCAATTGGCTGCTGAAGTTTTCAGAAGCAACAAATTCGATTGGTGACAAAAAAACCGCAAAAGGTGCCCTGTACGGGCCTGGCCGTCAGAGGCCGATGGTGGTATCCCCGAATGTTCAAACTGGAGCGCGGATTGCTATCATGAGGCCCGCGCCGTCGCTAGCGCGAGCCTGGTAAATCCTCGACGAATTCAACCGCAACCGGAATTT